>CAXTPH010000113.1:0-8190 GCA_964245955.1 uncultured Sphingomonadaceae bacterium
GGGTGGCGCGGAAGATCAGCTTGGCGTGGCTCCGCCAGCTGTGCGGGTAGCTGTGCGAATAGTCGGCGCTCGCCGCGAGCAGCGCGCCCGCCGCGCGGAGATCGGTGCAGACCGGCCCGTCGGGGGCGTTGAACTTGGCGTTGATGACGCTGCCCTGGCCCGCGAGCCAGCCCCAGTCGGCGCGATACCGCCCGTCGCCCTCGACGGCGAAGACCGGGTCGAGACCGTTCGCTTTGCACAGGTCGAAGTCGTCCTCACCGTGATCGGGGGCCATGTGAACGAGGCCCGTGCCTGCGTCGGTCGTGACGAAGTCGCCGGCGAGGAACGGGCGCGGCCGCGCGAAGAACCCGCCGAGGGCGTGCATCGGGTGGCGGGCGATGGTGCCAGCAAGGTCGGCGCCTTTGATCAGACGCGGAGCATCCCCAGCAACGACGCCGGTCCGCTTCTGAAATTCGTCAATCAAGGGCGCGGCAACCAGATAGAAGAACCTGACGCCGCCTTGATAGCACAGGGCATATTCAACGTCTGGCCCGTACGCGATCGCCTGGTTGACCGGGATCGTCCACGGCGTCGTCGTCCAGATGACGGCGTACGCCCCGACCAGTTCCGGGACCGCGCTCTCGACGATCTCGAACGCTACGTCTATCTGCGTGCTGACGATGTCGGCGTATTCGACCTCGGCCTCGGCGAGCGCGGTCTTTTCGACCGGCGACCACATCACCGGCTTGGCCCCGCGATACAGCTGACCGCTCGCGGCGAACTTGAGCAGCTCGGCGACGATCGTCGCCTCGGACGCGAAATCCATCGTCAGATACGGGTCGGCCCAGTCGCCCATCACGCCCAGACGCTGGAACTGCGTCGACTGCCGCGCGACCCAGTGGCTCGCATACGCCCGGCATTCGGCGCGGAACTCGACCGGCGGCACATCGTCCTTGTTGAGCTTCTTCGCGCGATACGCTTCCTCGACCTTCCACTCGATCGGCAGGCCGTGGCAGTCCCAGCCAGGGATGTACGGCGCGTCGTAGCCGAGCGCCGAATGGCTGCGGACGATCAGATCCTTGAGGATCTTATTCATCGCATGGCCGACGTGGAGGTCGCCATTGGCGTACGGCGGGCCGTCGTGGAGAATGAACCGCTCACGCCCGGAGCGCTGCGCCCGGAGCTGCCCATAGACATCCTCGGCCGCCCAACGCGCGAGCCAGACCGGCTCGGCGGCGCTGAGGCCGGCCTTCATCGGGAAGTCGGTCCGCGGCAGGAAGACCGTGTCGCGATAATCTCTAGTCGGGGAGTCGGACATCAGGCGTGGCGTCTAGCCGCGCGCGCGCTTCGGTGCAATCGGCGGCGATCTGCCGGATCAGCGCGTCGAGGCCGTCGAGCTTCCATTCGGGGCGCAGGAAGTGATGGAGCTCGACCGCGACTTCGCGCCCGTAAAGGTCGCCCGACCAGTCGAACAGATTGACCTCGAGGAGTTCGAGCGGCGGCTCGATCATCGGGCGGATGCCGAGGTTGGCGACGCCGTCGACCAACGCCCCGTCGTCGAGGCGGACGCGGACGGCATAGACGCCGTACGCCGGGCGCAGATACGGCCCGAGGACGACGTTCGCGGTCGGGAACCCAAGCGTTCGCCCGAGCTTGGCGCCGTGCTCGACGCGCCCGCGGATGGTGAACGGCCGCGTCAGCAGCGCCGCGGCACCCTGCGGACTGGCGCTGCGCAGATGGTCGCGGATGCGGGTCGACGAGACGATACCGGTTGCGTCGCCAACCGCAGCGACGACTTCGGCCGCCATGTCGTGCCCGGCGCCGATCCGGGCGAGCGCTGCGGTGTCGCCCGACCGCTTGTTGCCGAAAGTGAAGTCGGCGCCGCTGACCACCCCCGCCGCGCCGATCTGCGCGGCGAGCTGGTCGGCGACGAACGCTTCGGCGGAGTGCGCTGCGAGCGCGCGGTCGAACCCGATCACGACGGTCGCGTCGATGCCGAAAGTCTCGAACAGGTCGAGCTTCTGCGCCGTCGTCGTCAGCGCGAACGGCGGCAGGTCGGGACGGAACAGCGCCGCCGGATGCGGGTCGAACGTGGCGACGAGCGCCGGGCGACCCTCGGCGCGGGCGCGGCGCAGGGCATGGCCGACGACCGCCTGATGGCCGCGGTGGAACCCGTCGAAGTTGCCGAGCGCGACGATCCCGCCGCGCCAACCCCCGGGCACCGCCCCATCGAAAATTCGCTCCATGCCGCGTGTGTAGCGGGCGGCACCGGCGGCGTCATCCCCGCCAACCGCGACGCGCGCGCACTCAGCGGACCAGGCCGACGCCGATCCGAAGCCGGTTGGCATGACGGTTGTAGTCGAGCAGGTTCTCGCCGTAACCGGTGAAGCCTTGACCGAAGACGTACAGGTTGAGTGATTTGAGCCAGCGGTTGAGCGGGTACGACACCTCGGCCTCGAACGCGCCTTTGCCGCTGCCGAAGTTTAGCCGGCTGTTGGTCGACACGCGAAGGCCGTTATCCCGGCCGATCTCGGCGAACAGCCCGGTATTGCCGCGATAGCGAACGATGTCCGGATTGTCGCCGAGGTCGCCGACATAGGTCCACAACCGCGGCCCGACCGAGAGCTTGTAGTCCCCGACGGTCAGCGTCGCGACCGGCTGGATGTAGAGATAATTCGTGCTGCGCGAAGCCGTGCCGTCGCGGCCGTTCGATTCGTGGGCGATACCGCCGGTCCCGCCGAAGGCGACGCCCGCCAGCCGCGCCGGGGCGGGGACGACGTACATCAGCTCGGGGTTGTAATCGACGTTGCGAAACGGGGCCGACGTGGCCCCGAGATCCCAGTAGAGCCGCTGGGTATAGCCGAAGTCGATCCGCTCGAACCACGAGTGCGCGGCGCCCGCTTTGCCGAACAACTGGTACTTGAAGCTGATCTGGATCTTCGCGTCGGTCGAGGTGCCCGGGCCGTAAACCGCGTAGATCGGAAGATATGCCGACAGGTTGCCGAGAAAAGCGTTGCCGGTGTCGGCGCGCGGCGAGCCGAAGCTCTGCTCGACGACGACGACCTTATTCGTCCCCGGAGGTCCGGTCCGATCGGCCGGCTGCGTTAACGGGGGCGCCGATTCGGCGGCGAGTTGTGCTGGGGTGTCGTCCCTCGCCAGCGGCAGCGCAAAACCGGCACCGTTGGCGAGCGACAGCGTCGCCGCTCTGGTCCCGGCCGGGAGCGCGACGGTGTAGGTCGCGCGGGCGAAGCTCGTCGCGGCAAGCATCGTTGGGGTCACGTTGCCTTCGCGCTCGAGCGTGACCGTGCCGTGGTGCCCCGACACGTCGAGGTCCGCCGACAGCCGCGCCGGCGGCTCGAAGCGGACGGGGTCGCCGGAATTGAGGAAGCTCAGCTCGACGGTCGCGCGACCGCTTGAATCGGCCACGCTACCGGTACTGATCACCGTCTGCACCGCCGCCGCCGACGGCATGGCGGTGACGACCGCAATCGTACCAGCCAGATGGTAGATCGTCGTTCGTAACATCGCGGCTCCGGGGTTGCGCAGAATCGCTAAAGCACGGGCGATGCCGGAGACCAAGCAGTTCCCCTTGCCGCTCGCCGCTAGCGTTCGAGGGTGACGAAGCTGTACGCCGGCGCGTCGCCGTCGCCAGCATGGGCTTCGCGCGCGGTCTCGTGCCACGTCGCCGGGTCGAAGCGTGGCAGAAGAGTGTCGCCATCGGGCGCGGCGTGCACCTCGGTCAGATACACCCGCCGCGCCGACGGCAACGCCTTGGCGTACACCGTTGCGCCGCCGATGATCATGATCTCGTCGGGCCGCGCCCCTTGCTGCAGCCCGGCGGCGGCGACC
Source organism: uncultured Sphingomonadaceae bacterium (assembly GCA_964245955.1). GTDB lineage: Bacteria > Pseudomonadota > Alphaproteobacteria > Sphingomonadales > Sphingomonadaceae > Polymorphobacter_B. Next base: position 3,829 of record CAXTPH010000113.1, read on the forward strand.
GCCTCGGCGAGGTTGGGCACGACGGTCACCCCTGCGGCGGTCCAGCCGCGCGACCGGGTCAGTACGATATTATGCCGCCCCGGCAGCGGCTTGCCGATCGATTCGTAGGTCCGTCGGCCCATGACGACGGGCTTGCCGACGGTCAGGCGCTTGAAGTGCCGCAGGTCGGCGGGGAGATGCCACGGCAGGCTGCCATCGCGCCCGATCACGCCATTGTCGGCGCGCGCGACGACCAGCGTCAGGATCATTGCGCAATTGCTTCGTTGAACATCAGTGCGCGGACGTAGCGCACCGGCGGCGAGCCGTAACCGAGCACGGCGTCGTGGTACGCCTTGACCGCGAACCCCGGCCGCTTCTCGGCGGCGGCGCGCAGGTCGCTATGCTCGCTATAGCCGACGAAATAGCTCGGCAATTGGGTCGAACCCAACCGCGCGCGGGTCCATTTGCCCGCCGCCTCGCGCTCCTGCTGGAACGCTTGCGTCATCATCAGCTGCATCGCCGCCGCCTCGGTCATCCCCTCGGTATGGATGCCGATGTCGAGCAACGCGTTCGAGATCGAGCGCAGCCGCATCTTGAGCACGGTCAGCTTGTACAGCGGATCGCCGTTCATGAAGCCGGCGTCGGCCATCTGTCCCTCGGCATAGACCGCCCAGCCCTCGACGAACGCGCCCGAGCCGAGCACCGCGCGCAGCGTCGACGGATAGGCATTTTGGTGCGCGAGCTGGACGTAGTGGCCGGGCATCGCCTCGTGCACCGCGAGGTCCCGAATCATGTACGTGTTGTATTCGCTGAGGAAAGACGTCGCCTGCGTCGCGCTCCACTGGTCGGGGATCGGCGAAACCGCGAAGAAGGTGCCGAGGTTCTTCTCGAGCGGCCCGGGCGAATCGCAATACGCCACCGCGACCCCCTGCTGGAACTTCGGCATCGTGATGATCTTGACCGGGCTGTCGGGCAGCGTGATCAGGTCCTTCGCGCGGACGAACGCGGTCGCCTCCCCGAGCGCGGTCGTCGCCTCGGCGATCACGCCGTCGCGGGCTGCGCGCTTGACATAGGTCAGCGCGAGCGCGGCGGCGATGACGTCGTGGTCCGACATCGCGGCATTGTCCTTGATCACGCCGCGCGCGAGCGTCGCCATCTCGGCGGTCGTCGCCGCCATCGCCTTCGTCGCGCGCGCCTTAATTTCGGCGCGGCTCAGCGGCGAATCGAGCGCGAAGGCGAGCTTGGCGTCGTACAGCGTCGCCCCGAGGCGGAAGTCGCCCTTGGCATTCGGCACGAGGACGGTGTCGAGCCAGCGCTGGTGGAGCGCGATCGCGCGCTTGAGCCGTTCGCGCGCCTCGTCAAACGCGGCGCGGTCGCCCGGCGACAGCTCGCCGGCGCGCGGCACGAGCATGTCGTCGACGATATCCATGAGCCCGCCATTCTGCTTGGCGACCGTCTGCGCGTAAATCAGCGGCACCCGCGCCGGCACCAGCGTTTCGCGTTCGACCGCGAGCATGCCGGGCAGCAGGTTCATCCGCGAGGTCGCCGCCTTCAGCCGGACCGGCCACGGCGCGAAATCGCGCGCGGCGAGGCTGTAGAGGGCGCGGCCCGCGGCGTCGTTGTAGATTTGCGGGTCCCACGCCCAGCTCTGCAGAACCTCGCTGGTCCACAGGCTGTACTTCAGCCTGTTGCGCAACATCGCCGCGTCGACCTGGTTGGCGCGGGTCAGTCGCTGCGCCGGGATCGCATTGAGCTCGGCCAGCCAGCCACGTTCGGCGCGGATGGCCTGGGCGCGACCGGTCGCCGACCGATCACCGAGCCTGTCGTCGTAGCTGTGAACACCGACGCCGGTCGCCTGCTCGGGGCCGAAGCGGCTTTCGCCGTCGAGCCAGCGTGCCTCGAGCTTGGCGAGCGTGTCGTCGGCGGAGCTGGCGTTGGCCGCCGTCGCCGCGAGCGCGAGGCAGATCATCACGGCACGAAACATCGTCGCTTCCCCTTCAAACCGCGACCGGCGCGGCGATATGCGACTGCGGGGCGTAGTCGTACACGTCGAAATCGTCGATGGCATAGTCGAAGATCGTCGGCGGGCGGCGCAGCAACCGGAGCTTCGGCATGCCCGCCGGCGTCCGCGCGAGCTGTTCGGTCACCAGCGCCTCATGATTGAGATAGAGGTGACAGTCGCCCCCCGACCAGATCAGCTCGCCGGGCTCGAGGTCGCACTGCTGCGCGAGCATCCGGATCAGCAGCGCTGCCGAGAAGACGTTGAAGGCGAAGCCAAGGCCGAGGTCGCACGACCGCTGCCACAGCATCCCCGACAGCTTCCCGCCGGCGACATGGTACTGATAGGTCATGTGGCACGGCGGCAGCGCCATCCGGTCGAGTTCGGCGACGTTCCAGCCGGTGAAGATGTGCCGCCGCGATGCCAGGTTGTGCCGCAGGCCGTCGACTAGCGCGGCGATCTGGTTGACGCCGGGGCCGCGCGCGAAGGTCCCATCGCCGTTCGCGGTAAAGGTCGGCCAGTCGACCCATTGCTTGCCATAGACCGGGCCGAGGTCGCCCCAGGCATCTGCGAAATCGGCATCGTCGATCAGTCGCGCCTCGAAGGCGTCGCGGGTCAACGTTGCCCCGCTCTCGCTGTTGAAGCGAGCGAGCGGCCAGTCGGTCCAGATATGCACCCCCTGCGCGACGAGCGGGCGGATGTTGGTGACACCGCTGAGGAACCACAGCATCTCGCGCGCCGCGGTCTTCCAGAACACGCGCTTGGTCGTCAGCAGGGGTACGCGATCACCGGTTAGATCGAACCTCATCGTCTCGCCGAACAGCGATCGGGTGCCGACCCCGGTACGATCGACCCGCAGGTCGCCCTCGCGCCAGACCCGCGCCATCAGGTCGAGATATTGCTGCTCGGGATGCGGGGGTTGCATCCCCCTCTATCGCGGATATGCTCGCCGTCGGGCAAGGGGGCCGGTCGGAGGGCGGTCTCGAACCCGGGGGGCCGTAGGTTGAATATCACGATATCGCGCCGACGCTCTCGTCGGCGGCGCTGAACGATGGCGGGGGCGCTGATCGTAATCGCAGCCGGGTGGCACGTCGCCACCCATGAGGTGCTCATGCTCGCCGCAGGCGCGATCGCACTGTCGACGATCGACGACTGCATGATCGACCTGGTGTACCTCGGTTTGATGCTGCGCCGGTACCTTGTCGGTGCGCCTCCGGCGCCGGCTAAGACGCTTCCGGCGGGTGACGGCTGGATGGCGGTGATCGTCCCGGCGTGGGACGAGGCAGCGGTGATCGGACCGATGCTGCGCAGCCTGACCGGCCGGCTCGACTATCCGCGCTACCGCGTCTTCGTCGGCACTTATCCCAACGACCCGGCGACGCTGGCGGCGATCGTCGCGGTCGGTGACGCCCGGATCACGCCGGTGACGTGCGCCGACCCCGGACCAACGACCAAGTCGGACTGCCTCAACCACCTTTGGCGGGCGGTAGTCGCGTACGAGGCCGCCAGCGCGATCCGCTTCAAGGCGGTGGTGTTCCACGACGCCGAGGACGTCGTCGACCGCGACGAGCTGCGCGTGTTCGACGCGTGGATCCCGCGGCTGGCGATGGTGCAGCTGCCGGTGATCCCGCTGGTCGATCCGGCCTCGCGCTGGGTCAGCGGCCACTATCTCGATGAGTTCGCCGAGTCACACGGCAAGGACATCCTCGTCCGCGGCGCGCTTGGCGCGGCAGTGCCGAGCGCCGGGGTGGCCTGCGCGATCGACCGCGACGTGCTGGCAGCGATCGCGGGCGACACCGGGTCGCCGTTCGACCCGGCGTGCATGACCGAGGATTACGAGCTCGGCATGAAGGTCGCCGCGCTCGGCCTGCGGAGCGCGCTGATCCGCATCCCGGGCAGCACTGGCGCGGTGGCGACGCGCGAGCATTTTCCGGCGACGTTCGACAGCTCGGTCCGCCAGAAGACGCGCTGGCTGCTCGGCATCGCGCTGAGCGGCTGGGACCGCGTCGGCTGGCGGGGCGGGGTCGCGCATCGCTACATGCTGCTGCGCGACCGCAAGTCGATCTTTGCGCCGCTGCTCACCGCCTTCGGCTATGTCGCCGCGGTGATGGTGCTGACCGATACCGCGATCGGCGTCGCGGCATCGAACGGGCACCGGTTCGGGCCGCTCGTCGCCGACCACTCGCCGCTTGCCGTCCTGCTGTGGCTCAACAGCTTCGCGCTCGGCTGGCGGCTGGGCTTGCGCGCCTACTTCACCGCGGCGACCCACGGCTGGCGCGAAGGGGTCCGCGCGTTGCCCCGGACGGTGGTCAGCAACGCGATCAACGCCGTCGCCGCGGTCCGCGCGCTGCGGCGCTACGCCCGCATCCGCGCCGGCCGCGAGG
>CAXTPH010000114.1:0-8129 GCA_964245955.1 uncultured Sphingomonadaceae bacterium
AGGCGGGTCATCGTGCGGCCTCGATCGCCGCCGCAACGTCAGTTCGCCCGATCGCGGCGAGCCCGGCGGCGACCCCGCGCGCGTCGGCGGCGGGCTTGTTCTGGCTGAGCTTCGCGGTTGCGCGGATCGTCGTCGCCAGCAGCTCGAAACCGGTGATCGCGGTGCACATCGCCGCGAACCGGCGCGGCTCCATCTTGGCGCGGGTCCAGTTCTCGCCGGCGCGGCGCTCGTGCTCGGCGGCGCTCGCGTCGAGCAGTGCGATCAGCTCGTCGTCGGCGAGGCGGCGGACCACCCCCTCGACCTCGACCGCGCGATAGTTCCATGTCGGCACCTGCGCCGCGCCGTCGGGATACCAGTTCGGGCTGATGTACGCGCTCGGCCCGCCGAGGCTCGCGAGCGCGGTGGCGCCGTCGAGGTGCGCGGTCAGCACGTTGCGGTTCGACAGATGGAAACGCAGCGCCTCGCCCGCGACCATCACCGGCACATGCGCGACGCGCGGGCCGTCGGGGGTGACGGCAAAGACATGGGCGAAGGCGACCTCGCCGGCGAAGGCGAGCGCGCCCGCGCGGTCGCGCCACGCGAAGGCGGGGTCGGGATGCACCTCACCCCCCGCGCGAGCGGCGTTCGCCACGATGGGCCTTGCGCCGCGACTTCGCCGCCGCCGCGTCGGCCTTGGCCTTGCCCTCGGGCGTATCGGCGAAGCGGATTTCGTCGAGCGGAACGTCGCCCAGTTCCATATCAAAGCCGAGCATCGCGAAGCTGTCGGTCATGTGCGGCGGCAGGTCGGCGGCGATGTCGAGCGTGCCGCCGTCGGGATGCTCGACGATCAGCCGCCGTGCGTGCAGGTGCATCTTGCGGCTGATCCCGCCGGTCAGGAACGCATCCTTCCCGCCATATTTCGCGTCGCCGACGATCGGGTGGCCGATTGCGGTCGCGTGGACGCGGATCTGGTGGGTGCGCCCGGTCAACGGCTGAAACTCGATCCACGCCGCCTGATTGGCGGCGTGGTCGAGGACGCGGTAGCGCGTCTTGGCGTTCTGCCCCGCGTCGGGGTCGACGTGCATCTTCTCGCCGCCGCTGCCGGGCTGCTTCGCCAACGCCGCGTCGATCTCGCCGGCGTCGGGCTCGGGTAAGCCGATGTTGAGCGCCCAATAGACCTTGCGCGCGGTCCGCCCGGAGAACGCCTTCGAGAAGAACGCCGCCGCCCGCGCCGTCCGCGCGAGCAGCAGGACGCCGCTCGTATCCTTGTCGAGCCGGTGGACGAGCTTCGGGCGGTTGGGGAAGCCGAAGCTCAGCGCATCGAGGAGCCCGTCGACGTGCGTCGTCGTGCCGGTCCCGCCCTGCGTCGCGAGGCCCGGCGGCTTGTTGATGACGATCGCCGCCTTGTCGCGGTGGATGACGAGACTTTGCGCGTATTCGATCTCGGCCTGGCTCAGCGGGCGGCGCGGGGCTTCGCCGGGGGTGGTCGATACCGGGGTCGCTTCGGCCGGCGGCATCGTGATCGTCTGCCCGGCGGCGATGCGGTCGCCGGGGTCGGCCTTCTTGCCGTCGAGCCGCAGCGCGCCGGTCCGGGCCCAGCGCGAGACGACGTTGAACGACACCTCGGCCATGTGCCGCTTGAACCAGCGATCGAGCCGAATGTCGGCGTCGTCGGGCTCGACAATGAAGTTGCGGTCGGCGCTCATGCCCGTGCCAGCATGACGCCGGCATAGAGCGCGACGATGCTGCCCGCGACCGACGACACCGCATAGGCGGCGGCAAGCACGCCGTCGCCGCGGACGATCATGTTGAACGTCTCGAGGCTGAACGCCGAGAAGGTGGTGAAGCCGCCGAGCACGCCGACCCCGAGCAACAGGCGGAGTGGCTCGCCGCCGTCGTTCGTCCGGCTCAGCGCCCCCGCGAGTAGCCCCATCGCCAGCCCGCCGACGATGTTGACGATCCACGTCCCGAACGGCAACCCGGGGCCGAGCACCTCGAACGCCCAGCGGCCGACGAGGTAGCGCAGCGCGGCACCGACCGCGCCGCCCGACATGACGAGGACGAGCGGGGGAAGGGCGAGGAGCGCGTTCATTATGCTGCCGTGTCTAGAGCGTCGCGGCGTGTCACGCCACGCCGAATGTCCACCCCTCGGTGTGGCGCACTGCATCGAGGCCCGCCGGGTGCCATGTCGCCGGGTCGGCGGCGGCGCGGCGCATGCCCGCGGCCGAGACTATCGCGTCGCCGATATGGTCGGCGAAAGTATCGGGGAGTCCCGCCGTGGGGTCGCTGTCGAGCCGCGCCAGCGCCGCGTCGAGCGTGGCGCGGTCGCGGATCTTGCCGCGCACGCCACCGTCGGCGGCGAAGGTCCGGCAGTAGATTTCGACGAGCACCGGTCCCGTCGCGGGCACCGGATCGAACGGCCACACGGGCAGCTCCCAGTTATGCAGCAGCCGCATCCCCGACAGGCTCGCCTTGCCGCACTGCGCCGCGCCAAGCAGCGCGAACACCGACGACGCCGCGCCGCGCTTCTTCGCCGCCCAGACATGCTCGACCGTCCGCAGCCGCGCCTTGGCCGCCTTGTCGCCGTCGTCGCCCCCGAGCCAGTAATGCCTGCGCCGCCGCACGATCGCGCCGTGCGCCGCAAGATGTACGTCGCCCGCCGCGGCCCGGTCGACCTCGCGCCACAGCGCGCGAGCGTCGACCGGGCTGTCGGCATCACCGGGGAAGAATGCCCCGGCGTCGGCAAAGGGAAAGCTGAACGAGAAGTCGAAGCCGATCAGCGTGCGTTCGCCCCGAACGGCAAGGTCGGCGACAAAGTCGAACACCTCGCCCCGCGACCAGCGATGACCGGGGCGGACGAGCGTTGGCGTTCCGTCACCAGCAACGCATGCCGCCACCGCGATGGCCGCATGCCGCTCGCCCTTCGCCCCGGTCCAATCGATCGCGACGAAGCGGTCGAAGGTCACGCGCGCTCGTAGGTGCCGATCAGCACACCCTTGGCGACGGCATGATCGGCCAGAACGCGCTCGACGTCGCCCCGATCGGGATGCTCGGCGAAGTCGGGGACGGCGTCGAGCGCGAACACCTGGAAGACATAGCGATGCGGCCCGTGGCCGCTCGGCGGATCGCACGGCAACCAGCCGGTTTTCAGGAACGATCGGCGTCCCGTCGCGACTCTCGGAGGATCGCTCGACACCGCGCCCTCATCAAGGCTGCCGTCGCTGCCGGGAAGGCGATGGACGATCGCGTGGACCAGCGGTGCCGGGGTTGGCGAGTCGGCGTCCTCGACGACGATCACGACCGCCGCCGCAGTGGCCGCGACCCCGCTCCATGCCAGCGGCGGCGACACGCCGGCCCCGTCCTCGGTGAAGCGCGCCGCGAGCGGGGCGCCGTCGGCGAACGCCGGGCTGCTGACCGCGATCGTCGCCGGCACCGCCGCCAGTCGCGCGTCGTGATAGACCGTCTTGTCGAGGCCCGGCCGGACGCCCGCCAGCAGGTGACCGATCGCGGAGGGGAGTTTCTCGAGCATGCGTGCGCCTTTCGTGGTTCCCGGCGTCAACCGTCGTCGCCGCCGCCGGTTGCGTGGCGTCGGGTCGCCCAATGGTCGAGCCGCTCGGCGATGCGCTTCTCGTGGCCACGGTCGGTCGGGCGGTAGAAGGTTTCGCACCGCATCTCGTCGGGCCAGTAGTTCGCCCCCGAAAACCCGCCCTCGGCATCGTGATCGTAGGCATAGTCCTTGCCGTAGCCGAGGGTCTTCATCAGCTTGGTCGGCGCGTTGAGGATGTTCGCCGGCGGCACGAGCGAGCCGGTCTCCTTCGCCCGTCGCGTCGCTGCCTTGTGCGCGACATAGGCCGCATTCGATTTCGGCGCGGTGGCGAGGTAGAGGCAGGCGTGCGCGATCGCGAGTTCCCCTTCGGGCGAGCCGAGAAAGTCGTAGCTGTCCTTCGCCGCCAGCGTCACGACGAGCGCGTTCGAATCTGCAAGCCCGATGTCCTCGCTGGCGAAGCGGACCATGCGGCGGAGCAGGTAGAGCGGCTCCTCGCCCGCGGTCAGCATCCGGGCGAGATAGTAAAGCGCGGCATCGGGGTCGGACCCGCGCAGCGCCTTGTGGAGCGCCGAGATCAGATTGTAGTGCCCGTCGCGGTCCTTGTCGTACACCGCGACGCGGCGGTGGAGCAGGTCGCGCAGCCCCTCGGGCGCGAGCGGCGCGTCGACGTGGATCGAGAACAGCGTCTCGGCCTGGTTGAGCAGGAAGCGCCCGTCGCCGTCGGCGCTGGCGACGAGCGCCTCGCGGGCATCGGCGGTCAGCGGCAGCGCGCGCCCCTCGACCGCCTCGGCCCGGGCGAGCAGCGTGTCGAGCGCGGCGGTGTCGAGGCGGCGGACGATCAGCACCTGCGCGCGGCTGAGCAGTGCCGCGTTCAATTCGAAGCTCGGGTTTTCGGTCGTCGCGCCGACGAGGACGACGGTGCCGTCCTCGACATAGGGCAGGAATCCGTCCTGCTGCGAGCGATTGAAGCGGTGGATCTCGTCGACGAACAACAGGGTCGCCTGACCCGCGCGCGCCGCGACCTTGGCCTCGGCGAACAGCTTCTTGAGGTCGGCGACCCCGGCGAACACCGCCGAGATGCCGACGAAGCGCATGCCGACCGCGTCGGCCAACAGCCGCGCGATCGTCGTCTTGCCGGTTCCCGGCGGCCCCCACAGCACGAGGCTCGCGAGCTTCCCCGCCGCGACCATGCGGCCGATCGCGCCGGCCGGCCCGGTCAGATGCTCCTGGCCGACGACCTCGGCGAGGGTGCGGGGACGCAGACGCTCCGCGAGCGGAACCGAACCGACGAGCGGCGGCGGCGGATCGGCGGCGAACAAATCGGTCATCAAAGGCGACTAAGGAGGGCTCGCGACAAATTGCAACGGGGCCGCACCCGCTTCGCCGCCGCCGCGTTGTCCCCCCATCACCCCAAGGAGACCGACCATGGCCCGCACGCTTGCCAAATTCACCATCACCGAAGCCGGCGACGATTACATGCTTCACATCGAGGACGACGCCGGCGAGACGGTCGAGATGACCGCGACCTACGACCAGCTCGACCTGCTGGTCGAGGCGATCGACCAGCATCTCGACGAAGACGCCGAGGAGATGGACGAAGTCGAGGAGTAGGCGGTTCGTGGGGGCGGCGTGCGCCGAACGCCGCCCCCAGCTTACATCAGCTCAGCGCCGTTTGGTCGAAATGGAGAACGCATAGACGCCGTGCCGTTCGGTGCCCGGCGGCGCCGCCTCGACGGCGATCTTGCCGACGGGATAGGCGGCACATATTGGTGGCAGACCCGGCGTTACCGTATTTTCGGGCAGGGGCCTGCAGTCCGAAATACTACCATCGGCGGCAATCGATATTCGAACACCCCACACGACGCGGCGTGCGCCTCCGGGAAGACCTTCTGGCAGCGAAACCGTGTCGACTCCAGTCGTCAATCCCATAGTCATCCGTGCCGCCAGTAGATCGGTCTGGGGCGCGCCGAGCTTTGCGGCCGATCTTGCGAGCAGTTGGCTACAGAGCGCGGTGGAATTCGCTATACGCTTGCCGGCACTGTCGATGCTGCAACTTGCGACGGTCCCGTTGGGGGCGAATGTAACATCGGTCGTCACCATGCTGTCGACGAAAGCCGGCGGCTTGTTGGGCGCGATTTGCCAGCGCACGCGATTATCGTAAACGCCGGCCACTGCCCGGCCGCGGGGGTTGTGGGCCGGGACGAAACGCATTCGTCCAATGACGATCTCGCACGTCCGCGCATCGAGTTCGGCGAAAGTCGACGACTGAGTAACGAAGCAGTCGTGTGGTTCACCAGCGGCATCGACGCCGACATGAAAGCCGACAACCCCCTCGTGCTCGTATCGCAGCGCAAAGGGAGGGTAGTCGTCTTGACCGACCGCGAAACCGGGCTGCATCGCCGGCAGGTTCGCCAGGTTTACGGCCGCTGCCACGATCAAATTCAGCATTCGACGTCCCTCATCCCGAAACGGATAAAGGCCGCGATGCCCTTGGGCAACGCGGCCTTTTTACGTCGTTATCGGGACGCTCAGCTTTCGGCGGGAGCGTCCGCCGGGGCATCGGCCATGTCGGCTGGCAGCGTGCCCGGCTCGGCGTTCGGGTCGAACGCCTCGGTGAAGCCGGCGTTGTCGCGTTCGAACATGTCGGCCGAGACGTTGACGCCCTTCGCCTGGAGTTCGGCTTCCTCGGGCGAGCGTGCGATGTTGATCTTGACCGTCACCGCCACCTCGGGGTGGAGCGAGATCTTGACCTCGTACAGGCCGAGCGCCTTGATCGGCTTGTCGAGCACGACTTGGCTGCGCGTGACCTTGGCGCCGTCGGCGGTCAGCGCTTCGGCGAGGTCGCGGGTCGCGACCGAGCCGTAGAGCTGGCCGGTGTTCGACGCCTGACGGATCAGGACGATCGACTTGCCGTCGATCGCCTTCGATTCCTCGATGGCGACGTCGCGGCGGCCGGCGTTCTCGGCCTCGATGTGCGCGCGGTTCGCCTCGAAGCGCTTCTTGTTCGCCTCGGACGCGCGAAGCGCCTTGTTGTTGGGCAGGAGGAAATTGCGGGCGAAACCGGGCTTGACGTTGACGACGTCGCCGATGTTGCCGAGCTTCTCGACCCGTTCGAGCAGGATCACGTCCATGAGTATCTGATCCCTACTTCACGAGGAACGGCAGCAGGCCGATGTGGCGGGCGCGCTTGATCGCCTGCGCCAGCTCGCGCTGCTTCTTGCCGCTGACGGCGGTGATGCGGCTCGGTACGATCTTGCCGCGCTCGGAAACGAAGCCCTGCAACAGGCGCACGTCCTTGTAATCGATGACGGGGGCATTCGGACCCGAGAACGGGCACGACTTGCGACGGCGGAAAAAGGGACGTCCCATGATTCAGATACTCCCTTAAGCCGAACGCGGGCGGAAACCGCCACCACCCGCACCGCCGCGGTCGCCGCCGAAGCCGCCACCGCCGCTGCGCTCGCCGCCGAAGCCGCCGCTGCGCGGACGGTCGCCGCGATCGCCGCGGTCACGGTCGGGCCGGTCGCCGCGCGGGCGGTCGCCGTCACGGCTCTCGCGGTCGCGCTCGCGGCTCTCGTTGCGGCGCATCATCGCCGACGGGCCTTCCTCCATCTCGTCGACGCGGACGGTCATGAAGCGGAGGATGTCCTCGCTCAGGCCAACCTGGCGCTCGAGCTCGGCGATCGCCGCCGCGGGCGCGTCGATGTTGAACATGACGTAATGCGCCTTGCGGTTCTTCTTGATCCGGTAGGCGAGGGAGCGCAGCCCCCAATATTCGTTCTTGGCGACGCGACCGTCGCCGTCGGTGATGATCTTGGTGAAGGCTTCGCTCATCGCATCGACCTGGGCATTGGCCAGGTCCTGACGCGCGAGGAAGACATGCTCGTACATCGGCATGTGTCGGTATTCTCCTGTGGCCGATCGTCGACGCCGCGCGATGCGAACGCCTCTCCGGCTGGCTGCTGAAACGGCGAACGGCCGGGGTTGCCCCCGGCCGCACGTCGGTGACGCCCTATGACGGGTCGTCACGCAAAAGGCAAGCGCGTCAGCCCTTGGTCGAGGCGTACAGCTTCCACAGGTCGGCGATGTCCTTCATGCCGCCCTCGCCGACGCTGGCGAAGGTCGTCTTCGCCGCCCCGGCATTGCCCGCCTTGAGCTGCGAAATACCCTGGAAGGTCTTGGCACGGTCGACATACGGACCGCCGGCCGACGCCGACTTGGCATAGGCCGCTGCCGCTGCCGGATACTGGCCAAGGCCGAAATAAGCGCCGCCGGCGACGTTCGCGGTCGCCGGGTCGGCGGCGAGCTTGGCGGCGTTTGCGCCGGCCGCCTGCGCGCGGCTGGCCGCTGCCTGCGCGAGCTTCGCAGTCATCGGATCGGAGCCGAGGCTGCCACCGGCCTTGGTCAGGACCGACTGTGCGACACCGGGCTGGTTGTTGACGATCGCGAGCTTGGCGAACTCCTGGATGTCCTCAGGACGCGTCATGTTGCCGGTGGCGTCCATCAGCTCGAAGAGCGCGAGCTTCGCTTCGGGCTGCATCTGGTTCTTCTGTGCCTCGACGAGCAGCGTCTTCCACCGCGCCGGCGACGCGTCGATCTTGAT
>CAXTPH010000115.1:0-8118 GCA_964245955.1 uncultured Sphingomonadaceae bacterium
GCTGGTACATGCCGGCGAGGCTCGCCTCGACGCCGAAGCGCTGGAACAGCGGCACCGGGTCGGCGTACTCGACGACCTTGGCGACGTGGTTCGGCATGAGCAGCTGCATGAAGGTAGTCGCCTGGGCGTAGCCGTCGGGACCGTCGACGAGGACCTGCTCGATCTCGCGACTGTAGATGTCGCGAATCGCGCGCTTGATCAGGTCGCTGTCCTGATGGACCAGGCACGGCGCGACCGACGCCAGCGTGGTCTCGCGGATTTCGTCCCACAGCCGGGTCAGGTAATCGAAGTCGCGCTTGATCTCGACCTTGGTCCGCTTGAGCCCGGCGGTGCGAACGATCGCGCCCATGCCGGCGGGCAGCTGGAGGTCGGCCATGATCGACTTCAGCCGCTTGCGGTCGCCGAGGTTCGAGATCTTGCGGCTGATCCCGCCGCCGTGCGCGGTGTTCGGCATCAGCACGCAGAAGCGCCCAGCGAGCGACAGGTATGTCGTCATCGCCGCGCCCTTGTTGCCGCGCTCCTCCTTGACGACCTGGACGAGGATCACTTGGCGGCGGCGGATGACCTCCTGGATCTTGTAGCGGCGGCGCAGCGCCTGGCGCTGGCGGCGGAGGACGTCGGAGCCGGCATCGTCGGCCCCGCCGGTCACCGCGACTTCCTCGCCCTCTTCGCCTTCGTGCGGTTCGTCGTGGTGCTCGTCGAGCGTCAGCTCGGCCTCTTCGCGCAGCAGCGCGTCGCGGTCCTCCTTGGGGATCTGGTAATAGTCGGGATGGATTTCGCTAAAAGCGAGAAAGCCGTGGCGGTTGCCGCCATAGTCGATGAACGCCGCCTGGAGCGAGGGTTCGACGCGGGTGACCTTGGCGAGATAGATGTTGCCTTTGAGCTGCTTGCGCTCGGCGGCCTCGAAATCAAATTCCTCGATGCGGTTTCCGTTGACGACGGCGACCCGGGTTTCCTCCGGGTGGCGGGCGTCGATCAGCATGCGCTGGGACATTCAGTTGCTCCTGAGCGCGCGGGCGACCTTCGGCGGATAAGGCGGAAAGGCTGGCGGCACGCGAAAAATGGGCGGTCGCGCGACGCAGCGGCGACCGGCCCGGGATGGGATGAAGTATTTGTGGGGGCGCCGGGCGCAGCGCCGGCCCGACCCTGGGGTCGCCTCCGGCTGTACGCTGCTGCTTCGACGTCATGCGACCCTAACCTTGGCACCGGCATGCGGCGTCCGGGCGTGGCCCGGGCATCGATGCGGCATATTCGTAACGGCGCGAAGTGGGTTGGCCCCGATTTCGCGAACCGTCACGGTATGAGGTAGCACCGTAACGGGGGCGCGACAACAGCCGGTGATTGCGGGCCGGGCGGGGCGCCGGTATCGCTGTCGGCGATGCGCGCGCTCGTCCCCGCCCTGTTGCTTGCGGCACCGCTGCATGCCGCGCACGTCACGGCCTTGAGCGTCGGCGGCGACCCGGCCACGATCACGGTCGGGCTCGACGGCCCGGTTGAAACCGTCAAGGCGTTCATGCTGGCGTCGCCGCCGCGGCTCGTCGTCGACCTCGACGGGGTCGATGCCGCGCGACGGACGGCGGAGGACGGCGCGACCCGCGCGCGGATCGGGCCGTTCGACGGTACGACCGCACGGCTGGTGATCGACCTGCCGCGGACGATGGGACTCGCGGCGGCGGCGATCGACGGCCACGCGCTGGTGCTGCGCCTGTTCCCGGTCGATGCGGCGGCGTTCGCCCGCGAGGTCAAGCGCGGGCGGCACCCGGTCGCGACCACCGCGCTCGCGGTCGACTTCAACCTCGGCGACGAGGTGCTCGGCGGCGATGCGCCCACGTCGCCGCCGCCGCCGAAGCGTTCCGGCAAGCGCGCGCTCGTCGTCATCGACCCCGGCCACGGCGGCAAGGATTCGGGAACGATCAGTACCGACGGCACCTATGAGAAGAACGTCGTCCTCGCGATCGCCAATGCCGCCGCCGCCGCGCTCCGTCGCGACGGACAGGTGCGGGTGCGGATGACGCGCGACAACGACGTCTTCATCGCGCTCGGCGAACGCGTCGCGATCGCGCGGCGCGAGAAGGCCGACCTGTTCGTCTCGGTCCACGCCGACAGCGCGCCGAACCCCGACGCCCACGGCGCGAGCGTCTATACCTTGTCCGAGACCGCATCCGACGCGGTCGCGGCACGGCTGGCGGCGCGCGAGAACCAGGCCGATGTCATCGCCGGGGTCGACCTCCGCGCCGATGCCCCCGAGGTCGGCGACATCATGATCGACCTCGTCCAGCGGTCGACGATGAACGTCTCGGTCGGCTTTGCCGAGACACTCGAAGGGTCGCTTGGCGACCGCGTCGGTTTCCGCGGCGAGTTCCACCACTTCGCCGGGTTCCGCGTGCTCAAGGCGGCGGACGTGCCGGCCGTGCTGCTCGAAACCGGTTATCTGTCGAACGGTGGCGACGCCCGGCTGCTGCAGTCGCCCGCCGGCCAGGCGCGGATCGGCGAGGGGATCGCCCGGGCGATCGAAGCGCATTTTGCCAGAAGCCACTAGTTGCACGACCGCCGTTCGTGCCCACATCCGCCGCACACGCTAGGAGACGACGATGACCGAACATGCGACGCTTGCCGGAGGCTGCTTCTGGTGCACCGAGGCGGTGTTCGACGCGTTGACCGGGGTCGAAGCGGTCGAATCGGGCTATATCGGCGGGCACGTCACCGACCCGACCTATGCCGCTGTGTGCACCGGGCGGACCGGCCATGCCGAGGCGGTGCGGATCACCTACGACGAGGCGCAGGTCAGCTATGCCGACCTCCTCGACATCTTCTTCCATACCCACGACCCGACGACGCTCAACCGCCAGGGGGCCGATGCTGGCACGCAATACCGCTCGGCGATCTTCCCGCATTCGCCCGAGCAGCAGGCCGAGGCCGAGGAGGCGATCAAGCGCAACCGGGCCGACTGGGACGCGCCGATCGTGACGACGATCGAGCCGCTCGCGCCGTGGTACAAGGCCGAGCAATACCACCAGCAATATTACGCGAACAATCCGAACGCCGGCTATTGCGCCGCGGTGGTCGGGCCGAAGATGCGCAAGTTCCGCCAGGGCTATGCGGCGCGGCTGAAGGCGGCGTAACCTCCCGGCAAACTGGGGAGGATAAGGCCGTGACGATGTTCGACGACTGGCGGGCGCGGTCGCCTTATTACGACGACAGCCACGCCGCCGTCGCCGACTCGGTCCGCCGCTTCGTCGCCGCCGAGGTCGCGCCGAACATCGACGCGTGGGAGGATGCCCGGTCGCTGCCGCGCGACCTTCATCGCAAGGCGGCGGCGGCGGGCATCCTCGGCCTCGGCTATCCCGAAGAATATGGCGGCCATAGCGACGGCTTCGACATCTTCCATTCGCTGACGCAGTCGGAGGAACTCGCGAGCGTCGGTGCGGGTGGGCTGACCGCGTCGCTGATGACGCACGGCATCGGTCTGCCGCCGATCCTTAGCGCTGGCTCGGACGAGATGAAGCGCCGGATCGCGCCGGCGGTGCTGTCGGGCGACAAGATCATCGCGCTCGGCATCACGGAGGCGGGCGGCGGGTCGGACGTCGCCGCGCTGAAGACGCGGGCGGAGAAGGTCGGCAACAAGTACGTCGTCAACGGCGGCAAGATGTTCATCACGAGCGGCATGCGCGCCGACTACGTCACCGTCGCGGTCCGCACCGGCGGCTTCGGCATGGGCGGCATCTCGCTGATGCTGATCGAGGCCGACATGCCCGGCTTCACCCGGAAGCCGCTCGAAAAGATGGGGTGGCACTGCTCCGACACCGCCGCGCTGTATTTCGACAATGTCGAGGTGCCGCCCGAGAACATGATCGGGCCGGAGAACGCGGGCTTCGGCGGCATCATGCGCAATTTCAACGGCGAACGCCTCGGCATGGCGCACGGCTGCTGCGCCTTCGCGCGCGTCTGCCTCAACGAGGCGGTCGAGTGGGCGACGACGCGCGAGACCTTCGGCAAGCGCCTCGCGCAGCACCAGTCGATCCGCATCAAGCTCGCCGACATGGCGCGGCAGATCAACGCGACGCAGGCGTGGGTCGACCTGTGCGCGTGGCAGGTAAAGATGGGGAAGGGGCTTCCCGCCGACTTCGCGATGCTCAAGGTCCAGGCGACGCGGATGCTCGAAAGCGTCGCGCGCGAGGCGGCGCAGGTCTTGGGCGGCGCGAGCTACCTCAAGGGCAGCAAGGTCGAACGCATCTACCGCGAGGTCCGCGTCAACGCGATCGGCGGCGGCAGCGAGGAGATCATGCTCGACCTCGCGGGGCGACAGCTGGGGTATAATTAGCGCGGCGAGGTGCCTCGCCGACCAGCGTTACAACCGCGCCGTCGCCGCGAGCGACCGCGCGAGCGGTAGCAGGCACGCGGCGCACGGGTTGCCGGTGAGGTCGACCAGCGCCTGTCCCGCCGCGTCGTCGGGCGTCGCCGGGCGCAGCGCGAACAGCAGCGCACCCTCGTCGGCAAGAAGCAGCGCGCAGTTCGGGTCGCCGATGACGAACTGCCGCGTCGCGTGGCGCGACACCCCGAGCAGCCAGCAGCGGAGCAGATGCTCGACGCCGAGGCCGTCGTCGCCGTAGCGCGCGTGCAGCGCCGCCTCGACCGCATGGCAGCGCGGCCACGCGACGACCATTCGCCGCAACGACCACAGGATCAGCCCCTCGTCGCCGGGCAGGTCGGTCCAGACGCTGGGTTCGCGGCGGAAGGAATCGTGGTCGATCAACATGCGCTGGGCTCCATGACTGCGCGTATCAGACCGCTATTGAGAATGAATTGCAATACCAATCTTGTCCAAGCGAGCGGCGGTGCGGCGAGTGGTCGCCGCTGTAGCCAACGTGCGCTTGCCTGTGCGCGCAGTGGTGCGGGGCATGTTCGCCAACGATCTGAACGATCTAGGCGAAAACCGCCGCCGAACCTTCAGCGCGGCGCCGCCGCCCGGCGCAGCCGATCGTTGATCGCCGCGCCGATGCCGGTCGCCGGAATCGGCGCGACGGCGATGGCACTGGCTCCGCTCGCCTGCGCAGCGTGAAGCGCGGCGAACAGCCCGGCGGCGGCTTCGGCGAGGTCGCCGCTCGCCGACAGCGTGATGTTGCCCGCAACCGCGCCGAAGCCGATCAGGATTTCGCCCGGCCGGGCGGCGGTCGCGTCGAGGCGGACCGGCTGGAACGGCGCATAGTGGCTCGCGAGCTGGCCGGGGGCGACAATGCCGGTCGCGGTTTCGGCATTGATTCCAAGAAGTTCGGCAGGGATGCCGCCAGGCCGGAGGAGCGAGACGCGGTCGCCGTCGACCCGGACGATGCTGCTTTCGAGCCCGCCCGGAGTCGCGCCGCCGTCGACGATCAGCGCGATCTGCCCGCCGAGGCTCGCCGCGACATGCGCCGCAGTCGTCGGGCTGATCGTCCCGCTCGCGTTCGCCGACGGCGCCGCCAGCGGTCGGCCGAACGCCGCTAGCACCGCGCGCATCACGGGGTGCGCGGGGACGCGGACCGCCAGTGTCGCGAGCCCGGCGGTGACGTCGGTGGCGATGCCGTTGCCAGGCAGCGCGGGCAGGACGAGCGTCAGCGGCCCCGGCCAGAAGCGCCCGGCAAGGTCGCGCGCCGGGGAGTTGAACTCGACCAGCCGCTCGGCCGCGGCGAGGTCGGCGACGT
Organism: uncultured Sphingomonadaceae bacterium; assembly: GCA_964245955.1. Taxonomy (GTDB): domain Bacteria; phylum Pseudomonadota; class Alphaproteobacteria; order Sphingomonadales; family Sphingomonadaceae; genus Polymorphobacter_B. Next base: position 5,679 of record CAXTPH010000115.1, read on the forward strand.
GGACAATCAAGGGGTTAAACCCCGGACGGCCTTTCGCGGCATAGATCGCGGCGACCGCGGCGGGGTCGGTCGCATCCCCGGCAAGCCCGTAGACCGTCTCGGTCGGCAACGCGACGACGCCCCCCGCGGCGAGCACAGCAACCGCCTGCGCGATCCCCGCGGCGTCGGCGGCGACCGTCGCGGTCAAGCTAGCGCTGCCGGCGGTTGTCCGCCCAGGCGAGGACGACGACCGCAAGCAGCCCGACGCCAAGGCCGATGACGATGCCGAGCGACCCCTCGCCAAGCTTGACCCCGACACCTGCCCCGATGAGCAGGCTGAGCGCGAGAATGATACCGCCGCCTTTTTGCATGCCCGTCTCATCGCGGGGATCGCCGCCGAGCGCAAGCACGCGGCTTTGCGCCAGCGTCGCACCGGGCTAAGCCTAACGCCATGATCGTTTGTTCCGCCGGCGTCCGCGCCGTGCTCGCCGGGGGGGTATGCTGGGCGAGCGCCGCCGTCGCGCAGGTGACGCCGGTGCCCGACGAACTCGCGCCGCGCCCGGGCATCGCAGTCCCTTGGCCCGACGCCGGTGCCGCGCCGATCGCCACCGCGCCCGATGCGGTCACCAGCGGCGACGTGCGCTACACGGTTACGGTAACCGGGCTCGACGATCGCCTCGCCGCCCGCTTTCGCGCCGACTCCGAGCTCTTCAAGGGGCGCGGCGCGGTCGCCAACTTAGCGCAGATCAACCGTCGCGCCGCCGAGGATCGCGACCTGATCGACGTGCTGCTCCGCAGCCTCGGCTATTACGGCGGGCGAACGACGACGACGCTCGCGCCGGGTGCGCCGGTAGCGGTGACGCTCGCGGTTGATCCGGGGCCGCTGTATCATGTCGCGGCGGTGACGCTGACCGTGCCGCCGGGGACGCCGGCCGGACTGGTCGAGGGCGGCATCGGGGTCAAGACCGGCGATCCGCTGGGCGCGGCCGAGATCGCGTCCGCGCAGGATAACCTCAAGGCGTATCTCGCGACGCGCGGACATCCGTTCGCGACGATCGATCCGCCCGCGATCGAGGTCGACCACGCCACGCGCACCGCGACCCTGACTCAGCGCATCGATCCCGGCGCGGCGGGCCGCTTCGGCCGGATCCGGGTCGACGGCAAGTCGGTCGTCGGCCAGGTGGGCATCGAGCGGCTCGCGCGCTGGCGGCCCGGCGATCCCTATAGCGCGGCAGAGCTCGACGACCTGCGGCGCGCGCTGGTCGCCACCGGGCTCGTCGGCGGGGTGGTGCTGACCCCGGTCGCCGCCGGACCCGCGCCCGGTGGCGGCGAGACGATCGACGTCATCGTCCATACCGATACTGCGCCGCTGCGGACGGTCGCGACGACCGCCGGCTATTCGACCTCGCAGGGGTTTCGCCTTGAGGCGAGCTGGCAGCACCGCAATCTGCTGCCGCCGAACGGAGCGGTGACATTCCGCGCGATCGCCGCCCAGCACGAGCAGCTGCTCGGGGTCGAACTGCGCCGCCAGAACTGGCGACGGCGCGACCAGACACTGAGCTTCGACCTGTTCGGTGATTCGGCGACACAGGACGCGTTCAACGCGCGCACCGTCCAGATCGGCGCGACGGTCGAGCGCGAGACCAACCTGATCTGGCAGAAAAAATGGTATTACGCGGTCGGGCCGCAGGCGCTGATCTCGATCGAGCGCGATAAGAGTGCCCCCAACAATCCGCTCAAGACTTATTATATCGCAGCGACCCCGGCGAGCTTGACGTACGACGGCTCGAACAACCTGCTCGACCCGACGCGCGGCTTCCGCCTGACCGGGCGCGTCTCGCCCGAGCTGTCGTTCGCCAGCGGGACCTTCGGCTACGTCAAGCTTCAGGCCGAGACGACGACGTATCTGCCGCTCACCGAGCGCATCACCTTCGCCGCGCGCGGGCATCTCGGCACGATCGCCGGAGCGTCGCAGCGCGACATCGCGCCGTCGCGCCGCTTCTACGCCGGCGGCGGCGGCTCGGTCCGCGGCTACGGCTATCAGGCGGTCGGGCCGAAGGACGCCGACGGTAGCCCGCGCGGCGGCGATTCGATCGCGGAGGCGAGCGTCGAGGCGCGTTTCCGTCTCGGCGACTTCGGCATCGTCCCATTCCTCGACGCGGGCGAGATCGACACCGCAACGATCCCGCGCTTCCGCGACGTCCGCTACGGCGCCGGCATCGGCGCGCGCTATTATACGAGCTTCGGCCCGGTCCGCATCGACATCGCGACGCCGATCAACCCGCAGACCGGCGACGCGCGCGTCCAATTCTACGTGTCGATCGGGCAGGCGTTCTGATGGCGCCCCCGACGCTCCGCCGGCCGAGCGCCGCGACGCGGCATGCGCGGCTCGTCGCGATCATCGTCGCGGTCGCGCTTGGTGTCGCGGCATTGGTGTGGGGTGGCGGGCGCTTCATCGCCG
>CAXTPH010000116.1:0-8024 GCA_964245955.1 uncultured Sphingomonadaceae bacterium
AGCTTCGCCATGTTCGACAAGACGAAGGAGATCGAACTCAAAGGCGCGACGGTCAAGGACTGGCAGTGGACCAGCCCGCATACCTGGCTTTATGTCCTCGTTCCCAACGGCACCGCCAGCCCCGACAAATACAGCATCGAAGGCGGCAACCCCGGGCTGATGCGGCGGCTCGGCTTCAGCAAGGGCTCGCTGACCCCCGGCGACAAGGTGACGATCTACGTCTCGCCGCTGCTCAGCGGCGAGAAGGGCGGCGCGCTGAATGCGGTTCGCCTGCCCGACGGCACGCTTGTCGGCGAGCGGATGAAGCCCAAGACCTGACGCGACGATGGCGGTTCGCTGGCGTTTGCTGGTCGTCGCTGCGGCGGTGGCTTCATCGATGGCGGTCGCGGCCGGCGCGGTCCGGCGGGCGCAGAGCGATGCCGCGATCCTGCGCGCCGACCCCGAGACGATCCTCCGCCAGCCTGCGCTCGCACCCCGCGCAATTGCGCTCGGCCGCGCCGGGTTCGGACGGCATTGCGCATCGTGCCACGGATCAGGCCGCGCCGACCCAGCGCGGGGCATTCCCGACCTGACCGACGGCGATTTCCTCTACGGGACGGGTCAGGTCGCCGAGATCGAGCAGATCGTCCTCCACGGCATCCGTTCGGGCGATCCGCGCGGCTGGCATCTCGCGGCGATGCCGGCTTACGCCAAGGAACTTCCCTATCCGGCCGAGCCAGCGATCAAGCCGTTGACCCCGTTGGAGATCGGCGACGTCGCGCAGCATCTGTCCCACGAACGCACCACCGATGCGGCTGCTGCGGCGCGGGGAGCGGCGATTTACGCCGGCCGGGGCGCGTGCTGGGACTGTCACGGTCCCGACGGCGGCGGCAACCCGGCGATCGGTGCGCCGAACCTCAACGACCGGGTCGACCTCTACGGCGACGGCTCGATCGCCGCGCTGACGGCGACGCTGGCCCGCGGCCGCGCCGGCATCAGCCCCGCCTTCGCCCGCACCCTGTCGCCACTCGAGGCGCGCGCGATTGCCATCTATGTCGCCTCTTTGACGCGAAAGCCGGTATGATCGGATCGTTCCGCATCCGGAGCGCGCCCCGTTCGCTCATCCTTTGCGCGCTCGGCGCGGTGATCGGCCTCGTTATCGCCGGCTTCGGCCTGTTCACCGCCCATGGCACGCGGACGGCGACGGTTCCCGCCGAGAACGTCGCACTGGTCAACGGTGTGCCAATCCTGATGAGCGACTATCTCGCGCAGCTGCGCGCCCTGCACGACGTGACGCTGTCGACCGCGACCGCCGACGAACGGCGAACGACGCTCGATGCGATGATCCGCGAGGAGCTGTTCGTCCAGCGCGGGGTCGAGCTCGGGGTGCAGTCGGACACGATCGAGGTTCGCGAGGCGCTGGTCGGCGCGGTCGAGGCGCAGACCGCCGCCGACGCGACGATGGCGGTGCCGAGCGAGGCCGAACTCCACGCCTTTTACGCCGCGCACCGCGGCGATTTTGCCGACGAGGGCGTCATGGCGCTCGCGGACTATCGGCTGCCGCCCGGGACCGGCCCGGCGGCGGTCGCACAAGCCGCCACCGCGCTGCGCGCCGGGCGCACCGCCGCCGTTCCGCGGTCGGGCGCGATGACCGATGGAGAAGAATATTATTTCGCGGCGCGGCGTCACATCGAACCGGCGCTGTTCGCCATCGCCGCGCGGCTGCAGCCGGGCGAGCAATCGGCCCCGATAACGCTTGGCGACGGCATCCACATCGTCGTCATGACGAAGAACGTCCCGCCCGCCGCGCCGCCGTTCGCGGCGGTGCGCGACAAGGTGCTCGCGGCGGCGGTCGACGCGCAGGCGAAGCGCCTGATCGCCGCCAACGCCCGCTTTCTCCACAAGCGCGCCGACATCCAGGTCGCGCCGGGGTTCGAGTGATCCGCTTCCTTGTCGCGCTGATCGTCGCGCTATCGGCCACAGTCGCCAGCGCACATACCCGCAGCGAATCGCACAGCGCGTGGACGATCGACCGCGGTGTCGTCCATCTCGTCTTCGGCGTCGCCGATGCCGAGGCGGCACGGATCACCGGGTCGCGGCCGAGCGACATGACGCTGCTTGCCTATCTGGCGCCGCGCCTCGGCGTCGCCAGTGGCGGTGTCGCGTGTAAGCCTGCCGCGCCGCCGCGCGCGATCGCTGCCGCCGCCGGCTTCCGCCGTGTCGAATTTGCTTTCGCCTGTGCGAGCGCGACCGGCCTCGCCCTGCGCGACACCGCCTTCTTCGACCTCGTCCCCACGCACATCAATTTCGCACAAATTCAGCGGGGTGAGGATGATCCGGTCGAGCAGCTGATCGCCGCGGGCGATCCGCCGTTCGCAGTGGGCGACGGCGGCGGCATGGAAAGCGCCGGTTTCTTCCGCTTCGTCGGCATGGGTGTGATGCACATCCTGACCGGCGTCGACCATATGTCGTTCCTGCTCGGCCTCGTGCTGATCTCGCGACGTCCGCGCGACCTCGTCTTCGTCGTCACCGGCTTTACCCTCGGTCACAGCCTGACGCTGGCGCTCGCGGCGACCGGCATCATCCGGCCGCATGCCGAGTTCATCGACGCGCTCGTCGCGCTGACGATCGCCTTGATCGGGGCCGAGAATATTTCGGTCGCGTCGGGCCGGCCGCAAACGGTCGCGCTCGGCACCGGGGTTCTGCTCGCGACGATGGCGGGACTGCGCCTGGCTGGCATCGGCCTCCTGCCGCCGCTCCTGCTCATCGGTGCGACCCTGTTCGCCGCCAGTTACTTGTTGTTCGCCGGGCAATTGCGCGACGCCGGGCGGATCCGGCTGGTGGTAACGCTGGTGTTCGGCCTGATCCACGGCTTCGGCTTCGCCGCCGATCTGCTCGAAAGCCGCCTGCCCCCGGGCAAGCTCGCCGAGATCCTCGTCGGCTTCAATCTCGGCGTCGAGGCCGGGCAACTCACCGTCGTCGCCCTGCTGCTCGGTATCGTCTGGATACTGACGCGCCTTCGACTGACGCTGCCCCGGCCGATCGTTACCGACGTCGCAGCATCGGCGCTGGTCGCACTCGGCACCTATTGGTTCGTCGCTCGGAGCTTTGCCTCCGCATGAAATTGCTTCCATTCCGTTAGATTATCGATTATTTCGAAATAAAATATCGATTTGGGGGAGCGAGGATGACGGTGGGCGCACTGAGCGACTGGTTGGCGGGGACGCCGCTCAGTCACGAGATCGCGGCCCGCTCGTGGGTCGTTCCGGCCGTCCAGAGCGTGCACATCCTCGCGATCGCCGTCGTTCTTGCCTCGATCGCGATGCTCGACTTGCGCCTAGCCGGCGTCCTCGGTCGCGAGCAGTCGATGCGCGGCCTGACGCTCCGCTTTTATCCCTGGGTCTGGGGCGCGCTCGCCGTCCTGCTTCTGACCGGGCTGACGATGATCCTCGCCGAGCCGGCGCGCGAGCTGCTGAACTGGGTGTTCTGGACAAAGATGGGCCTCATCGTCGCTGCGGTGCTGTTCACCGCGCCGGTGCGTTCGCTGCTCGAGGATTGCCGCTATCGCGATCTGCCGCGCACCACGCGCGTGATCGTCCGCCTCTGCGCATTCACCTCGCTCGCGCTGTGGGTCGCAGTCATCACCGCCGGACGCTGGATCGCTTACGCGGGCGACCGGACATGAGCATCCTCGAGCTTTGCCGAACGATCGAGAATCTTCCGTTCGCCGTGGCGATCAGCGAATCCGAATGGCTGTTTCCGACGATCGAGACGGTGCACGTCCTCGCTCTGTGCCTCGTCGTCGGGTCGATCGCGATGCTCGACCTGCGCCTGCTCGGGGTCACGACGCGTAAGCTGGGCGTGTTGCAGCTGTCCGACGAGGTACTCCCGTGGACGTGGACGGCGTTCGTCGTCGCGGCCGCCTCGGGCGCACTCATGTTCAGTTCCGCCGCCGCCAAATATTATATGAACGTGCCGTTCCGCCTCAAGATATGCCTGCTCGCCCTCGCCGGCATCAACATGGCGGTGTTTCATTTCACCGCCTTCCGCGCGGTCCGCGACTGGAACCTGGTGTTGCCGACGCCGCGCAGTGCGCGGATCGCCGCGACGCTGTCGCTCGTGTTCTGGATCGGCGTTGTCTTCGCGGGGCGCTGGATCGGCTTCGTCAAATGACGGTGACCGGTTCGCCGCAGGCATCGCTGTCGAATAATTGGCATCGCGCGGCCGCCGGTCTTGCGTCGTAGGTCGCGAGGAAACCAATTTGGGGAGATGACGATGGCCAGCGTTCAGCGGGACCCGACCTTGGCGGCCGCCGGTCCGTTGCCGACGCCGTCGCCGATGGTTTCGCCGTCCCGGCTCGCGCACGTCGTGATGCGGACTTCGCGCTTCGAGACGATGGTCGAGTGGTACACGTTCGTCCTCAACGGCACGCTCGCGTACAAGGATCCGGGCATCGCGTTCTTGGCGTATGACGACGAGCACCACCGCGTCGCCTTCATCAATATCCCGGGACTCGAGGAGCAACCCGCGGGCATCGCCGGGGTCCATCATGTCGCGTTCACCTACGACCGACTGCACGACCTGCTCGAAAATTACGCGCGGCTGAAGGAGGTCGGCATCTTGCCGGTCCTGCCAATCAACCATGGGCCGACGACGTCGCTTTACTATGCCGACCCCGACGGCAACCAGATCGAGTTCCAAGTCGATAATTTCCCGACCGTCGAGCAGGCAGGGGAGTTCTTCTTTACCGAAGCGTTCGCGACCAATCCGATCGGCGTCAATTTCGACCCCGACGAGCTTCGCGCCCGGTTGCTGGCGGGCGAGGACGAGGCGGTGCTCAAGGCGCGTCCGGTCAGCGGGCCGCGCGGCGTCGACGAGATCGGCCTGCGCTGACGCGGATGATAGCGGCGCGGTCGCCGGCCGTCGCCGGAGCAAGCGACCTAAAAAGGAATGCATGGCCGATGACACCTGGCGGTAACACGATCCTTATCACCGGCGGCGGGAGCGGCATCGGCCTCGGTCTTGCCACGGCGCTCCACGCCGCCGGTCATACGGTTATCATCGCCGGCCGCCGGCGCGCCGCGCTCGACGCGGTGGCGACGGCGCATCCGGGAATGTCGGTGGTCGAACTCGACGTCGCCGATGCGGCCTCGATCGCCGTCGCCGCGACGACCTTGCGGCGCGATCATCCTGCGCTCGACACGGTCATCCACAACGCCGGGATCATGCGCCGTGAAACCCTCCTCGACGGCGATACGAACGCCGCCGAGGCGACGATCGCCACCAATCTGCTCGGCCCGATCCGTCTGACCGCCGCGCTGATGCCGCAGTTGCTCGGGCAGCGGGCCGCCACGATCGTGACCGTGTCGTCGGGACTAGGGTTCGTGCCGATGGCGCTGGTACCGACCTATTGCGCGACGAAGGCGGCGATCCACTCATGGACGCAGTCGCTGCGCCATCAATTGCGGGCGACTCGGGTCAAGGTCGTCGAAATCATCCCGCCCTACGTTCAGACTGAATTGCTGAGCGAGCGACAGGCGACCGATCCGCGAGCGATGCCGCTCAGCGACTTCATCGCCGAGGTCATGTCATTGCTGGCCAGCGATGCCGACGAAATCGTCGTCGAGCGCGGCAAGCCGCTCCGGTTCGCGACAGAATCGGGCGCCTATTCGCGTGTCTATGCTGGCGTCAACGCCATGGAACACTGACGCTAAGCGGCGACCGCCGCCGGCGCGAAGCCGGCCGGATCGACTTCGTAATTGTGCACGAAATCGTGCGGCACCTCCGGGCCCCAGCTGGCGAGGCTGTCGGCCATCGCATAGTTGGTCGGCGTCCACAGCGCGTGGTCCTCGATATGGTCCATGTCCGAATAATATTCGAACCAGCTTCCCCACGGGTCCTGGATATAGTGGAAGAAATTCGACCCGATCGTGTGGCGGCCGAAGCCCCAATCACCACGCCCCGCCTTGGCCAGCAAGGCGCGGCCGCCGCGGCCGACCTCGTCGGGGTCGGCGACCATGAAGCTCGCGTGGTGGAAGCCGATACCCGGCGATTTCGCGAAGGCGACGACATGGTGATCGCTGTCGCGTCTCGCGCAGGTGAAGGCGATGACGTCCTGCGCCCGGTCGGCCAATCCCATGCCCAGCCCGTCGGACATGAACGCCACCGACGCGAGGACGTCGGGGCTGAAGACGAGGACATGGCCGAGGCGGCGCGGCACGACCGGGCCATAGGCGGTCGACGGCAGCATCGCCGACCGCGACTTGCGAACCAGCCGCCCGGGAGCGTTGATCTCGAACGGGGGCAGCGCGTCGATCGCGGCATCGCCGGCGTGCTCGACGAGATGGATCAGCATCCCGTGCGGATCGGTGACCCACAGCCCTGCGTCGGCGAAGGCTGCGGGTGCGGCGACGACCGCACCGCCAGCGCGGACCACGTCGTCCGCCATGCCGTCGAGCGAGTCGACCCGCAGCGCGATATGGTGGATTTGCTTGGCGGGCGCGCCGCCGAGCAGGACGATTGAATCGCGCTCCTGGCCGGTGCAGCGCAGCCGGGCCGTTTGACCCTCGACGTCGGCGACGAGGCCGGCATCGGTGTAGAAGGCGACGCCCGGCGCCACGTCGGGCACTTCGAGCGCGAACGACAGGACGCCGGTGACTGCCATCGTCTTACCCCTTCACCCGGTTTTCGATCGTGCCGATGCCGTCGATCTCGCAACGGACGACATCGCCCGGCTGCAGGAAGACCGGTGGGTCCATGCCGACACCGACGCCTTCGGGCGTCCCGGTCGCGATCAGGTCGCCGGGTTCGAGGGTGAAGGCGGTCGAGACTTATTCGATCTGGGCGTCGATGCGATTGATCATGTTCGCGGTATTCGACTGCTGCCGGACCTGCCCGTTGACGAGGCAGCGCAACCCGAGCGCGTGCGGATCGGGCACCTCGTCGGCGGTGACGATCCACGGGCCGATCGGGCCATGGGTGTCGAACGACTTGCCCATCGTGAAGGTCGGGGTGTGAAACTGCCAATCGCGCGCCGAGACATCGTTGGCGACGAAATAGCCGAAGACGTGGGATAGCGCGTCGGCGGCGGCGACATGCTTCGCTAGCGTGCCGATGACCAGCCCGAGTTCGCACTCATAGTCGAGCTTCTCGGTCACGCCCGGGTCGATCTCGTCGTACGGGCCGCTGACGCACGTCGTCTGTTTGTTGAACCAAGTCTGGTATTTCGACCGCGCGACGCCGAGCCGATCGGCTTCCTCGAGGTGCTTGCCGTAATTCATGCCGATCGCAAGATACTTGCCCGGGCGCTCGACGGGAGCGAGCAGGTGCGCGTCGGCGAGCGCGACTATCGGCGCGGCATTGGCTACCGCCGCCGCGATCGCGTCGAGCCCGGCCCGGCCCGCCGCGATGACGGCGTTCATCGTCGCGAACCGCGGGAGCAGCGCCGTCACGTCGACGATGCCCTCGGCGTCACCCGAGCCAGCGACGACGCCGACATGGACCTGACCGCCGCGCGAAAACCTGACCAGCCTCATCGTCGCTCCCCCATGGCGACACCTTGGGTCGCTCGCCTGATTAGCGATGAGCGCTCGTTACCGGCAAGGATGCAATTCCTCGTTCGCGATGCCCGCGCCGCATCACCCGACGGCATCTGCCATCCTGCACACCGCTACCTTGCGCCGTAGATGGCCACATAACGGGGAGACGGCAGTGTCCGAAAACGCATCACCACGCGTCGCCATCATCGGCAGCGGGCCGGCCGGTCTCGCGCTCGCGATCGAGCTCGGGTCGCGCGGGGTGCCGTGCGTCATCTTCGAACGGAGCCCGCGCGCCGGTTACGCCCCGCGGGCGAAGACGACGAATGTTCGCACCCGCGAGCATCTGCGCCGCTGGGGCATCGCCGGCGAGCTCGCCGCCGCCTCGCCGTTCGGCGTCGACTACCCGTCCGATGTCCTGTTCGTCACCAGCCTCGCGGGCAAGCTGATCCACCGCTTCGAAAACGGACTCAACTGCCGACCGGATCGCGACGAACGCTATTCCGAGCA
>CAXTPH010000117.1:0-7948 GCA_964245955.1 uncultured Sphingomonadaceae bacterium
CCTCGACCGCCGGTGCATGCGCCGCCTCGACCTCGCGTCCGAGCTTCGCCAGCAGCGAGCGGAAGCCGTGCTTGGCGAGAAATGCCGCGAGCGGGCCGTGCGGCGGCTCGCGCAGCGTCAATCCGTCGAGCGGGATCGCGAGCGGCAGGTCGTCCTTCAGCCGGACGAGTTCGCGCGACAGCCGCGCCATGTCGGCCGACGCCGCGAGGTTTTCGCGCAGCTTCGGCTTCCTGACCTCGTCGAGCCGGCCGAGCATCGCCTCGACCGTGCCGAACTGCTGGATCAGCTCGGCCGCGCCTTTCGGCCCGACGCCGCGGACACCGGGGACGTTGTCGACGCTGTCGCCCATCAGGGCGAGGACCTCGCCGAGCTGCTCGGGCGGCACGCCGAACTTCTCGACGACGTCGGCGCGGTTGACGCGGCAATTCTTCATCGTGTCGTACAGGTCGAGTCCGGGCTGGACGAGCTGCATCAGGTCCTTGTCCGACGACACGATCGACACGTCGAAGTCGGCGCGGATCGCGGCGCAGGCATAGCTGGCGATGATGTCGTCGGCCTCGAACCCCGGCTGCTCGATGCACGGCACCGAAAAGGCGCGGACCGCATCGCGGATCAGCGGGAATTGCGGAATCAGGTCGTCGGGCGGCGGCGGCCGGTGCGCCTTGTACTGGTCGTACATGTCGTTACGAAAGGTATGGCTGCCGGCGTCGAAGATCACCGCGAGGTGCGTCGGCGCCTCGGCCTTGTTGAGCTCCTCGATCAGCCGCCACAGCATCGTCGTGAAGCCGTAGACGGCGTTGACCATCGTCCCCGTCGGGTCGGTCAGCGGCGGCAGCCGGTGGTAGGCGCGGAAGATATAGCCGGAGCCGTCGACGAGGTAGAGGTGCTGTTTCGCCATCACGGCCTATGTAGGCCGGGCGCGACGCGACGCCTAGCGGTTGCGGACCCGCTGCCGCCCGAACTGACCATAGTCGTACGAGAAGGCCGCGGTCATGTCGTTGCCGAGCGAGGTGTTGACCGCACCGAAGACCTCGCGTTCGCCGTTCGAGCCGAGGCCGACGCCGACCTCGCCGTGGACCTTTTTACGGTCGGTCGCGCCATCCTCGCCCGGTAGCGCGAGCGCCGGATCGGTTCGCGCCAGCGCCAGCGCATCGGCGGCGCGGTTGCGTTCGGCCCCCGCCTCGATCGCGGCGTCGGCGGCCGCGGGCGACAGCCGGTGCTCGACCGGGTCGGCCAGCGCCGCGGTGGGCATCGCCAGCATCACGCACAGCAGAAATGATTTCATCGCGAAAACTCCTGGAGCGGTTCTACCAACATCGCGCGCGAATGCCAGAAGTCGTTATGAGCGATAACGCACGGACTGAAAACATTAGACTTTTTGCAACGCCAGGGGTACCGCGGCGTCGCGTCGGGTTTCGGCACCGGCGCCGGGCACGGGGGGTGCCAGGCCGCCGGGCAGGAACCATCGTGACCGATTCAATCGCGCTTTTGCTCGTCGACGACGAAATCCTGATCTCCGAGATGCTCCACGACGCGCTCGAGGATGCCGGCTTCGAGGTGATCACCGCGAACGACGGCGATTGGGCGATGGCGATCATCGACGACGCGTCGCAGCCGATCTGCGGGCTGATCACCGACATCAACATGGGGAAGTCGACCGATGGCTGGGCGCTCGCCCGCCACGCGCGCGAGCGCAACCCCGGCCTGCCAGTGGTGTATATGACGGGCGGCGCGTCGCACGAATGGACCGCGCACGGCGTGCCGTTGAGCACGCTCGTCCCCAAGCCGTTCGCCGTCGCCCAGATCGTCACCGCGATCGCGGCGCTGCTCAACACCGGTTCGCCGGGTATCCCGTCCTGAAAAACTGTTTCGTCTGCGTATGAAACCGTACAATTTGTAACCCGTTGACTTGATGTCCGCAAATATTGCGGTCGATTGTCGCGGAGGTGGCATGTCAGCGTCACCAACCATTCTGCTCGTCGAAGACGAGATCCTGATCGCCGACATGTTGTGCGGCGCGCTTATCGACGAAGGTTTCGAGGTTGTCCTCGCCTGCGACGGGGCCGAGGCGCTCGACCTGATCACCGTCACCCCGCGCATCGATGTGCTGGTGACCGACATCAACATAGGTCCGGGGACCGACGGCTGGGACGTCGCGCGCTGCGCGCGATGCGCGTGCCCGGCGATGCCGGTGATCTATACGACCGGCGGCGCCGCGCACGAGTTCGCGCAACACGGGGTCGCCGGGAGCCTGTTGGTGATGAAGCCGTTCTTGATGACGGTGGTCGTTACCGCGATCTCGCGCCTGCTCGACAATCCGCCGCGCTAGATTGCGGCGCGGCCCGGTCGAATGGCCGCGCCGTTTGCTCCCTAGTTGCGATGGTGGCCTTGCCCCCCGCTTGGACGGCCCTGCCCGCCGCCCGGGCGACCTTGCTCGCGCTGCCCGCCGCCCTGCTGTGTCGTCTGGCGGAAGGTACGGAACGAAGCACCGCGGTCGGCGGCATAGGCCCGGTCGCGACGGGCGTCGAACTGACGGCCCTGGTAGAGGTGATTGCCGCGATACTCGCCGCGATGCTGCCAGTGGTTGCGCTCCTCGTCGTTCCACGGGCGACGGCGACCGCCACGGTCGAACACGTAGATGCCCGAGCCCGGATAATAATAGTCGTTGTAAAAGCCGTACGACGGGTAGCCGATGCCGCCATAATAGTCCCCGCCGTACCCGAGCGGTCCCGAATAGCCGCCCGCGTAGCCAACTCCGACGCTGGTGCCGCCATAGCCGTAGCCGTCGGCACACGCACCGAGGGCGGCGACCGCCCCCGCGACAAGGGCGACGCGAAGCGTCGTGACGATTTTCATGGGGCGATCCTTAAGGGGTGACAGCATAACCGATCCGTCGGGGGTTACGTTCCGTACGCTTCCGCGCGCCACGACGGGGATGACGCCATGGCGCGAACGCGCTACCGCTCGCAGCCATGAACCTCGCCCGCTTTCCCCGCCGTCGTTACACTCCGCATGCAACGCCGATCGAGCCGATGCCGCATTTGTCGGCGCTGCTCGGTGGTCCCGAATTGTGGATCAAGCGCGACGACCTGCTCGGCCTGTCGGGCGGCGGCAACAAGACGCGCAAGCTCGAATTCCTCGTCGCCGACGCGCTGGCCCAAGGCGCCGACACGCTCGTCACCGTTGGCGCGGTCCAGTCGAACCATTGCCGCCTGACGCTTGCCGCCGCGGTCCGCGAAGGGCTGAAGTGCCGGCTGATCCTCGAGGAACGCGTGTTGGGCAGCTACCATGCCGACGCCTCGGGCAATAACCTGCTGTTCGACCTGCTCGGCGTCGAGAAGGTCACCGTCGTTCCCGGCGGTACCGACCTTGCGGCGGCGATGCAGGCCGAGGTCGACGACCTCTCCGCCGCCGGTCGTAAGGGCTATGCGATCGTCGGCGGCGGCTCGAACCCCCTGGGCGCGCTCGGCTATGTCGCCTGCGCCGAGGAGCTGCTCGCGCAGTCGTTCGAGACCAGCCTCGCCTTCGACCATATCGTCGTCGCCAGCGGCAGCGCCGGAACGCACGCCGGGCTGCTCGTCGGCCTGACCGCGGCGAACGCCGGCATCCCGCTGACCGGCATCAACGTCCGCCGCCCGCAGGCCGAGCAGGAGGGCAACGTCCACAAGCTCGCCGAGGCGACGGCCGCGTTCGCCGGACTGACTAGCGGGATCGCGCGCGACTCGGTCGTCGCGCTCGACCGCTGGGTCGGCCCCGGTTATTCGCTCCCGACCCCGGAAATGGTCGAGGCGGTCCGCCTGTGCGCCGCGACCGAGGGCGTGCTGCTCGATCCGGTCTATACCGGCAAGGCGATGGCGGGGCTGATCGGGCTGGTCCGCGAGGGTCATTTCCGCCGCAGCGACCGGGTCCTGTTCATCCACACCGGCGGCGCGCCGGTGCTGTTCGCCTATCGCGACGTTTTGGCGGCATGACCCGGACCGTCGGCGTCATCGGCGGCATGGGTCCGGCAGCGACGCTCGACTTCCTCGTCAAGCTCCACCACGCCACCGGCGCGCGCCAGGAGTCGGACCACCTCCGCGTCATCACCGACAACAACCCGCGCCACGCCGACCGCAATGCGGCGATGGTTGCCGACGGTCCGTCGCCTGCACCGCTGCTGGTGGCGACCGCGCGCGGCCTCGCCGCCGCCGGGGCCGAACTTCTCGTCATGCCGTGCAACGCCGCGCACAGCTGGGCCGCCGATATCGTCGCCGCGACGCCGCTGCCGTTCGTCAGCATGATCGACGCGGCAATCGCGGCGGTGATCGCCGCGGTCCCGGGCGCGCGCACGGTCGGCCTGCTCGCGGTCGAGGCGACGCAGGCGTCGCGCATCTACCATCGCGGCTTCGAGGCAGCGGGGATCGCGGTGATCGCCCCCGACATGGCGGCATTCATGCCGCTGATCTTCGCGGTCAAGCGCGGCGAAACCGGACCCGAGGTCCGCGCGGAGATGGCCGGCCAGGCGCAGGCGCTCGCCGATGCCGGCGCCGACGTCATCCTCGCCGCGTGCACCGAAGTGCCGCTGGTGTTCGCTCCCGGCGACATCGCCACCCCGGTCGTCAGCGCGACCGATGCGCTGGTGCAGGCGACGCTGCGGGCGGCGCGCGACGCGTGACGCCCTACCGGCTGCCGACCACCGCGACCGCGCCGTTCTGCCCGCCAGAGGTCCGCGGCACCGTCGCCGTTCCCGCCGGACTGTCGCTCATTCGCCGGGCGCTGCGCTTCGCCGGCCCCGGCCTACTGGTCTCGGTCGGCTACATGGACCCGGGCAACTGGGCGACCGACATCGAGGCGGGGTCGCGCTACGGCTATTCGCTGCTGTTCGTCGTCGTCGCCTCGAGCCTCGCGGCGATCGTCCTTCAGGGCCTGAGCGCGCGGCTCGGCATCGGCTCGGGACGCGATCTCGCCCGGCTGGCGCGCGACCGCTATCCGCCCCTCGTCGCGCGGGCATTATGGGCGCTCGCCGAGCTCGCGATCATCGCCTGCGACGTCGCCGAAGTGCTCGGCACCGCGCTCGCGATCAAGCTGTTGTTCGGCCTGCCGCTGTGGCTCGGCGTGATCCTGACCGCATTCGATACCGTCATCGTCCTCGGTCTCAAGGGCGGCGGCTTCCGCCAGATCGAGGCGATCGTCCTCGGGCTCGTGCTGACGATCGCCGCCTGCTTCATCGTCCAGCTGGCGATCGTCCAGCCGAGCATCGCCGCGATCCTGCCGGGACTGGTGCCGTCGCTCGACACGCTGCGCGAGCCGCACGCGCTCTACCTTGCGATCGGCATCCTCGGGGCGACGGTGATGCCGCACAATCTTTACCTGCATTCGTCGATCGTCCAGACGCGGGTCGTCGACGACACCGTTCCGGCGAAGCGCGCGGCGATCCGCTTCGCCACGGTCGACATCGTCGGCGCGTTGTTGCTGGCGACCCTCGTCAACGCCGCGATCCTGATCGTCGCCGGGGCGACTTTCCATGGCACCGGGCACAGTCAGGTCGCCGATATCGAGGACGCGTACCGCCTGCTCGAGCCGCTGACCGGGGCGGCGATCGCTGCCCCGCTGTTCGCGATCGCGCTATTCGCCAGCGGCCAGAGCGCGACCTTCACCGGCACGATCGCGGGCCAAGTCATCCTCGAAGGCTTCCTCGACCTGCGCATCCCGTGCTGGCAGCGCCGGGTGATTACCCGCGGGCTCGCGCTGATCCCCGCGCTCGGCGGGGTGCTGTGGCTCGGCGAGCATTCGGTCGGCAAGCTGCTCGTGCTGACGCAGGTCGTGCTGTCGGCGCAGCTGCCGTTCGCGATCTGGCCGCTGATCCGCTTCACCAGCGACCGCGCGGTGATGGGTGCCTTCGCCAACCCGCTGCCGCTCAAGCTGATCGCTTGGCTGCTGTTCGGCGTGGTCGCCGCGGCGAACGTCTGGTTGGTCGGCACTTTCCTGCTTTGATTGACCCCGCCGCCCTTTTCCCGTAACCGAACGCTCGACCGCCACCGGGCGGCCATGATCCCCGCGTCCACGGATGCACGCCGGCCAGCGAAGACTCGCTCGCCGGCGCGTTGTTCGTTTCAACCCAGGTGCTGATGTTCGATAGCCTCTCCGATCGCCTCGCGGCCACGTTCGACAAGCTCCGCGGCCGCGGCGCGCTGACCGAGCTCGACGTGCGCGCGGCGATGCGCGAGGTGCGGATCGCGCTGCTCGAGGCCGACGTCGCGCTGCCGGTGGTCAAGGACTTCATTGATTCGGTCACGGCGCGCGCCATCGGCGCCGAAGTGACGCGGTCGGTCACGCCGGGGCAGCAGGTCGTCAAGATCGTCAACGACGCGCTCGTCGAGATGCTCGGCTCGGACGCGGTAGGCCTCAACCTCGGCGTTACCCCGCCGGCGGTAATCATGGTCGTCGGCCTGCAGGGGTCAGGCAAGACGACGACGACCGCCAAGCTCGCCAAGCGCCTGACCGAGAAGAGCGCCAAGAAGGTCCTGATGGCGTCGCTCGACGTCCAGCGCCCCGCCGCGCAGGAACAGCTTCGCGTCCTCGGCGAGCAGACCGGGATCGCGACGTTGCCGATCGTCGCCGGGCAGCCGCCGGTCGACATCGCCCGCCGCGCGCGAACCGCCGCCAAGCTGCAGGGCTTCGACGTCCTGATCCTCGACACCGCCGGGCGGCTCCACGTCGACGCCGCGCTGATGGCCGAGATGAAGGCGGTCGCCGAAGCCGGCACCCCCGACGAGATCCTGCTCGTGGTCGACAGCCTGACCGGGCAGGACGCGGTCAATGTCGCGACCTCGTTCACCGCCGAGGTCGCTCTGACCGGCATCATCCTGACGCGGATGGACGGCGATGCCCGCGGCGGCGCGGCGCTGTCGATGCGCGCGGTCACCGGTAAGCCGATCAAGTTCGCCGGCACCGGCGAGAAATTGGAGGCGCTCGAGGAGTTCGTTCCCGACCGCGTCGCCGGGCGGATCCTCGGCATGGGCGACGTCGTTGGCCTCGTCGAGCGTGCCGCCGAAAGCTTCGAGGCGGCCAGCGCCGAAAAGCTCGCCGAGCAGATGGCCAAGGGCCAGTTCGACATGAACGCACTGCGGATGCAGCTCGTCCAGATGAAGAAGATGGGCGGCCTCGGCGCGCTCGCGGGGATGCTGCCCGGGATGGCCAAGGCGAAGCAGGCGATGGCGTCGGGCGCGGTCGACGAGAAGGTGCTCGGGCGGATGGAGGCGATGATCTGCTCGATGACGCCGAAGGAGCGGACCAAGCCCGATCTGATCAACGCCAAGCGCAAGATCCGCATCGCCAAGGGCGCCGGGACAACGGTGCAGGAAGTCAACAAGCTGATGAAGATGCATCAGGAAATGGAAGGCGCGATGAAGCGCATCCGCAAGATGGGCGGCATGAAGGGCATGGCGGCGATGCTCGGCAAGATGGGCGGCGGCGCCGGCGGCATGGCCGGTCTCGCCGGCATGCTCGGTGGCGGCGGCCAAGGCGGCCTCCCTGGAAATTTCAACAAACTCAACAAGAAACGCTAGAAGGAAAACACCAATGTCACTCGCAATCCGGCTCGCCCGCGGCGGCATGAAGAAGAAGCCGTACTATCGCATCGTCGTCACCGACAGCCGCAACGCCCGCGACGGCAAGTTCCTCGAGAAGATCGGGACGTACAACCCGCTGCTCAACAAGGAGAACCCCGAGCGCGTTAAGCTCGACGGCGAACGCGCGAGCCACTGGCTGTCGGTCGGCGCACAGCCGTCGGACCGCGTCGCCCGCTTCCTCGACGCCGCCGGCATCCGCACCCGCGCCGCCCGGTCGAACCCGAACAAGGGCGTCCCCGGCGACAAAGCCAAGGAGCGCGCCGACGCCGCCGCCGCGAAGCAGGCCGAACTCGACGAGGTCGCGGCTGCCGCCGCCGAGGCCGCCAAGGTCGCCGCCG
>CAXTPH010000118.1:0-7942 GCA_964245955.1 uncultured Sphingomonadaceae bacterium
TCGAGCGCTCGCGCTCGGACCGGACCCAAAAACCTTTCGCCGGGGTCA
Source organism: uncultured Sphingomonadaceae bacterium (assembly GCA_964245955.1). Classification (GTDB taxonomy): domain Bacteria; phylum Pseudomonadota; class Alphaproteobacteria; order Sphingomonadales; family Sphingomonadaceae; genus Polymorphobacter_B. The sequence goes on from CAXTPH010000118.1 coordinate 49, forward strand.
GCGAAATTTCGGTGTCGACCAGCCGGGCGAGGTGCGCGGTATCGCGAATGAAGGTTTCGAGCGCGGCGACGCGCAGCGCTGGACTAATGAAGAAACCCTGCGCCACGTCGCAACCCATCACGCGGAGCAGCGCCAGCGTGGCCCGGCTCTCGACCCCCTCGGCCACGACGCGCATGCCGAGCGCGTGCGCGAGGTCGATCGTCGAGCGCACGATCAGCGGATCGCGGTTGCTGCTGGTCATGCCGCTGACGAACAGCTTGTCGATCTTCAGTTCGTCGGCGGGCAGTTCCTTCAGATACGCCAGCGACGAATGGCCCGAGCCATAGTCATCGATCGACAGGCGGATCCCGGCGGCCGACAGCCGGACGAAATTCGCCAGCGCCGCCTCCGGGTTGTCGATGAACGCGGTCTCGGTGATCTCGAAACCGATCACCCCCGACGCCATCGCGGCGAGCGCGCAGGCCTTGGTGATGAATTCATCGCTCCCGAGCGACTTTCCCGACATGTTGACGTTGAAGCACAGGTCTACGCCGCGCTTAAGCAGGGACCGCTGGTCGGTGATAGCCGTCTCGAGGATCCACAGCGTCAGCGCGTGGATCTGGCCGGTTTCCTCGGCCAAGGTGATGACGCTCGTCCGGTCGACCTCGCCAAGATTGGGATGCTGCCAGCGGATCAGCGCCTCGACCCCGTCGTAGACCCCGCGGCGCAGGCAAAGCTTCGGCTGGTAGACGAGATAGATCTCGCCGTTGGCAAACGCGCTATCGAGTTCGGAGCGCAATAGGCGGCGATACTCGCGCGCCCGGCGTCGCCGCAGGATCTCGGCGCTGCCGCCCCCCGCAGTGCCGAACAAGGTGCGGACGCGATTGCCGATAACCGACGTTATTGCCGCGAAAAGTGATGTCAAAAGCGCCACCAAAATATTCTAGCGCTAAAACGGTATCGCATCGACCTGTTTTATCCGACGTCCAATTGCCACGACATAAGCCTCGATTCGCTCCGCACGGTTGTGTTTCGAAGCTTGCGGCGTGGTCGGCCCGAGCTGGTCGGCACACTGGGATATGACGAGGGCTATGCTTTGAAGGTAAAATCCGAATGTTAAATACCGGAAAATAAACGATTTTATTCTTTGGCAAAAGCCACGGTGCGACAAAAACGCAGACTGTGTGAAGCGTTTTACTTTTTGCTCTTGCAGGTCAACCAAAAACATGGTCAATAAATTCCAGAGCACAATCGTCACCAAGCTCGGGAGCAGTACGATGTCATTTCTTCTTGGCCTGATCACTAGCTTTTACCATGACATCCCGCCTTGGTTTCTGTAGGCCAAGCGTAAGTCGCTCGTTGGTAATTCGAGCGGCATTGTGATAGGTTTATGACGCTAACATTAGGCGGGTTGCATAAGCAGCCTGCCTAATTGTGTTGAATGCCGGGCTGTCGCGCAAGCAACGCCAAACGAAATTTCAACCAAGCGGATATAATTTCGCTACACGGTGTCGGTGGTGGACCATCCGACCGGCCCGCTTCCTTTCCTCTTACTACGCACTCGCCGCGTTACCGGTGATACCCTTTATTACAGATGCCGTGCAACGCGGCTAGGCGAGCGCGACGGCGCACCCTAGAGGGCGATGATCCTCGTGCTTACCGGACACCCCCGCCGCTTATGTATCCGATTGCCGCGGCCTCCCCGCCTTATCCGCAGCCGCCGTATGCCCGCGACGAACTGCTCCACGAGATTTTCGACGCGACCGCCGCCCAAGCGCCCGATGCGCCGGCGTTGCGGCTCGCCGATGCCACGGCGGCGGGCGGGCGTCGCACCAGCCTGACCTACGGCGAACTGGCGCGACGCGCGGCGCAGTTCGCCCATTTTCTTCGCGGGCGCGGTGTGGTGCGCGGCGACCGCGTCGTGCTGTGCCTGCCGCGCGGGCTCGACCAGTTCGCCGCGATCTTGGGCGTGCTCCAGGCGGGGGCGGCCTATGTACCGGTCGACTGGGGATTCCCCGCCGAACGCGTCGACTTCATCGCCGCCGACGCGGCGGCGACGCTGATCCTGACGACCGCCGAGCGGGTGCACGACTTCGCGCATCCGCAGGTCGTGCCGTTCGACGATCGGCTCGGTGAGATCGCCAGCGGCGAGGCGTGGCGCTTCACCCGCAGCTCGACCGACGCGACCCCCGACGATCTCGCCTATATCATCTACACGTCGGGGACGACCGGGCGGCCGAAGGGCGTCGCCATCCGGCACCGCAACATCGCGCATCTCGTTCGCAGCGAAAGCGCGATCCTCGGGCTGACCGCCGACGACCGGGTGTTCCAGGGGTTCAGCCTCGCCTTTGACATGTCGCTCGAGGAGATGTGGCCCGCCTTCCTCGCCGGGGCCGAGCTGGTCGTGTCGAGCGAGGCTCTCGCGCGGAGCGGACCCGACATCGCCATGGCGATCGCGCGCGAAGGCGTCACCGTCTGGCACTGCGTTCCGTCGCTGCTCGCGGTGGTCGATACGCCGCTGCCGGCGGTCCGGGTGATCAACCTCGGCGGGGAGGCGTGCCCGCCCGATCTCGCGCGGCGCTGGGCACGGCCGGGACTGCGGCTGCTCAACACCTACGGCCCGACCGAGACCGCGGTGACCGCGACCTGGGCCGAGCTGAGCGCCACCGCACCGGTGACGATCGGCACGCCGCTGCCGGGATATCGCGCGTGGGTCGTCGACGAAGCTCTTGCCCCCGTCGTTCCCGGCGCCCCGGGTGAGCTCGTCATCGGCGGCCCCGGCGTCGGCGAAGGCTATATCGGCCTGCCCGAGCTGACCGCAGCGAAGTTCGTCACCCTGACGCTCGACGCCGACGCCGGCCCCGAGCGCGTCTACCGGTCGGGCGACCTCGTCACCGTCGGCCCTGATGGGAACATCGCCTTCGCCGGGCGGATCGACACGCAGGTCAAGATCCGCGGCTACCGCGTCGAACTCGGCGAGATCGAAGCGGCGATCGGCGACGATCCGTCCGTCGCGGCGGCAGTCTGCGCGCTGCATGCCGCCGACGGGATCGAGACGCTCGTCGCCTATGTCGTCGCGCGGCCGGGGGCGACGCTCGACACCGCCCGCATCGCCGCGGCGCTCAAGCTGCGCCTGCCGTCGTACATGCGCCCCGGGCTGTACGAGCCGCTCGACCGGCTGCCGCTGCTCGTGTCGGGCAAGGTCGACCGCAAGGCGCTGCCCGCCCCGGCGCCGCGCGCCGCGCCGGCGGCCGCGCTCGACGCCCCCGCGGGCGCGATCGAGACCGAGCTACATCGCGCGTGGAGCGAGGTCTTCGCGCCGCTGCCGGTCTCGGTCACCGCCGACTTCTTCGACGACCTCGGCGGCCACTCGCTCCGCGCCGCGCGCGCGGTGTCGCGGGCGCGGCAGCTGCCCGGGCTCGCCGACCTGTCGATCAACGACCTTTACGCCGCGCCGACGATCCGCGCGCTGGCGACACGGCTGGCGGGCCGCGGCGCGTCCGCCGGCGCAACGATGGCGGCGGCGTTCGTCCCCGTGCCGCCGCTGCGGTTCGCGCTGTGTGCGTTCGCCCAGACCTGCGCGCTGCCGTTCGTCTACGCCTTTGCCGGGCTGCAGTGGCTGCTGCCGTATCTCGCGTACGTCTATTGGGCGTCGAACGGCCTGTCGCGCGCCGAGGCGGCGGCGGCGGCGGCGGGGGCGTTCGTCGCCCTGCCGCCGCTGCTGTTGCTCGCGTCGGTCGCGTTCAAATGGCTCGTCATCGGCCGGACGCGCGAGGGCGAGTTCCCCGTGTGGGGCAGCTATTACTTCCGCTGGTGGCTCGTCCGCCGTGTCCTCGAGACCGTCGCCTCGCAATATCTCGCCGGGACCCCGGCCTATGCCAGCTACTACCGGCTGCTCGGGGCGAAGATCGGCCGCGACGCGCTGTTGCTGTGCGACTTCATCGACGCCGCCGACCTCGCGACGATCGGCGACGACGCCGCGCTCGATGCCGGCTCGATGCTGGCGACGAGCGCGGTCGAGGGCGGGCTGCTCAAGCTCGGCCGCGTCGCGGTCGGAGCGCGGGCGACGGTCGGGGCGATGGCGGTGGTCGGGCGCGGCGCGTCGGTCGGCGATGGCGCGATGCTCGACGAGCTGTCGGCGCTGCCCGTCGGCGTCGCCATCCCGGCAAACACGCGCTGGGCGGGATCGCCCGCCACCGCCGCCGGGCCGCATGCCGCCGCCGTGCCGGTGCCGGCCGGCGCGGTCCGCCGGCACGCGTCGGCCTTCGCCCTGCTCGTCGCCGCCGGACTGCTGCCGATCGCCGCGCTGATCCCGATTGCGCCGGGGCTGATCGCGATGATCGAAGTCGACTGGTCGACCGAAGGCTATAGCTTCGTCGCCTTCTCGCCGCTGCTGGCGACGGCGTACGTCGTGCTGATGTGCGCGCTGATGGCGGCGGTGAAATGGAGCCTGCTCGGCCGGGTGCGGCCGGGCGTGCATGCGGTGACGAGCGGCTTCTACCTTCGCTTCTGGATCGTTCGCCAGCTCGGCGCGCTCGCGCTCGAACTGCTTCACCCGATCTATGCGACGCTGTTCGTCCGCCCGTGGTTCAGGCTGATGGGGGCGAAGGTCGGCCGCCGCGCCGAGATTTCGACCGCGACCTCGGTGGTCCACGATCTCGTCGATATCGGCCCCGAAAGCTTCATCGCCGACGGCGTCGTCCTCGGCGCGGCCAAAATCGAGCCGGGGCGCATCTGCCTCGAGCCGACGCTGATCGGGCGGCGGACCTTCATCGGCAACAGCGCGCTGATCCCCGCCGGCAGCATCCTCGGCGACGACGCGCTGATCGGCGTGCTGTCGCGCCCGCCGGTCGACCCGGCGCTGGCGGCGACGGCGGGGGCGACGTGGTTCGGCTCGCCGCCGCTGCGCCTGCCGGCGCGGCAGGTGGCGACGATGTTCGACGAAGGCGCGCGCTTCAACCCGCCGCGCCGCCTCGTCGCCGCGCGGCTGGCGATGGAGACGCTGCGGACGATCCTGCCGCTGTCGATCTTCATCTCGCTGCTCAGCCTGCTGCTCAGCGTCGTCGGCGACCTCGCCGACCAGCCGCATCCCGCCATGGCGATCGCGCTCGGCTTCGCGCCCCTGTATTTCGGCTTCGTCCTCACCGCCGGGCTGATCGTCGTCGCGCTCAAATGGATCGTCATCGGCGAGTATCGCGCCACGACCAAGCCGCTCTGGAGCTGGTTCGTCTGGCGGACCGAACTCGTCACCGCGACCTACGAGAATCTCGCGGTCAACCTGCTGCTCGCGCCGCTGCGCGGGACGCCGTGGCTCGCCGCCTATTTCCGCCTGATGGGGGCGACGATCGGACGCCGGGTCTATCTCGACACGACCGACATGACCGAGTTCGACCTGGTCTCGATCGGCGACGACGCCGCGTTGAACGATGCCGCCGGGCTCCAGACGCATTTGTTCGAGGACCGGGTGATGAAGGTGTCGCGGGTCGAGGTCGGCGCGCGCGCGACGATCGGCTCGCTCGCGATCGTGCTGTACGACGCGGTCGTCGGCGACGGGGCCGAGCTCGGCGACCTGTCGGTGCTGATGAAGGGCGAGAGCCTCGCCCCCGCGACCGCGTGGGAGGGGTCGCCCGCCCGGCCCGCGGCGCGGTGATTCACCGGCGGCTCGACGCGATCCGCGCCGGCTGCGGTCCGGTCGCGGTCGTGCTGCCCGCGAGCGAGGTCGCCGACCTGCCGCGGCTGACCGCAGCTCAGCTCGCCGATGCCGCGCGCGGTGCCGCACCCGCGGTCCTGCGCCGTCAGCTGCTCGCGGCGCTGGTTGGACGTGTGCTGGGCATCGCGCCGGGCGAGGTGCGGCTGCTGATCAATGCCGGCGGTCGTCGGCGGCTTGCGGGGGACGCGCGTTTCGTCAGCGTCGCGTGGCGTCCCGGCTGGGTCGCGGCGGCAGTCGCCGACGTCCCGGTCGGTATCGATGTCGAACTGATCGCCGAGGCCGAGGCGGGCCGCGCGATCGCGCTCGCTGGGTTCGGAGATGACCCACAGACGCTCGCGGCGTGGCACGGTCTCGCCGGGGTGTGGGCGGCGAAGGAGGCTGCGCTGAAGGCGAACGGCCGCGACCTCACGACTTCGCCGGAACGCTGGAGCTTCGCCCATCCCTTGCTTACCGGGGATCGAATGACGCCGGTGCGGATCGCGATGTGCGAACTGCCGGACGCCATCGCCGTCCTCGCCAGCGTGGTCGAGTAGACTTCCGAAGGTCGGATCAGTCCGCTTGGGCGGCAGCGACGGCAGCCGTCGGCCCGGCGCCAACGGGATGGACGAACATCAGCCCAATGACCGCGGCGAACGCGCAGGCGGTCACGGCTCGCCAGACCAGCGCCTCGACCCGCGTCGCGCGCGGCGTCGCGCCAAACGGACCCGCGTCGGCGAGAACCGCACCCGCGGTGTCGGTAGCAGCGGGTCGGCGATCGACGATAACCATGACGCTTCTCCTCGCGGCGAAAGGTCAACGTTCGCCGAAGCCCGCGGGGACCGCCAATCAGAAAATCTTGCTGCGTCGGAACCCGCGCTTGGCCGGATCGGATCGAGAGAGTGGCGGAGTCGGAGGGATTCGAACCCTCGGTACCGGTTACCCAGTACGGCAGTTTAGCAAACTACTGGTTTCAGCCGCTCACCCACGACTCCGCGAAGGGACGGGCTATAACCGACGCCTTGCCGCGTCGCAACCGCCGTTACGAGCGGCGCAGGCTACGGCCGAGCAGGCGCGCGATCGTGATCGCCAGCCCGCCGCCGAGGACGATGCTCGACCCGACTTTGATCGCCGCCGACGGCGGATCGCCGGCGGTGACGGCGAGAAATAGCGCGGTGGCGGCGACGGCGATGCCGTAGTGGACCCATTCGGCGCGCGGGAATCGGGCAGCGGTTCGCGCCGGGCCGAGCTCGCGCAGCAGGTAATAGATCGCGACAGCGTTGCTGATCGCCGCGAGCCGGACGCCGTAGCCGATCTGCAGGTCGTAGGCGACATAGGCGAGCAGGCAGTTGACCTGCGCGATCACGGCGAAGGCGGTGTAGCGCGGGTTGACGCAGGCGAGGACGAGCGCGGCGATCTCGTAGGCGAAGAAATAGCGGTCGTGCATCATCGGCAGGACATACGGCAGCAGCGCCAGCGACGCGGCGGCAGCAACGAGGGTGAATTCGGCGTCGCGGCGCGGGCTGCGCGCGACGACCGCCGTGAGAACGACCCCGGCGAACGCGCCGAGGGCGAGCCCGATCAGCTTGCCGGGGCCGAACGGGAACCACGGTACGAGGATCCAGATGCTCGCGGCGTTGCTGCTGAGATAATGATACTTCCCCGCCTGGTTGGCGTAGATCAGCATGACCTCGGCGAACGGCCGCCCGGCGAGCACCGTCGGCACCGCGACGATCAGGTAGACCAGCGGGATCAGCCCGAGCCACAGCACCCGCCACGGGTTGCGCCGTAAGAGCAGGCCGAGCGCGACGGGTCCGAAGAACGCCGCCTGCGCCTTCATCGCGAACGCGCCGCCGAGCGCGAGCACCCCGCCGAGCTGGCGGCCGCGGACGAAGCCGAGCAGCGACAGCAGGATGAAGAAGGTCCAGATGCTGTCGGCCTGCCCCCACGCCGGCCCGTTGTAGAGCAGGTCGGGGGCGAGCCAGACGAGGGCGAAGGCGACGACCGCGCGCTCGGCGCGGCGGGCGGCGGTGCACTGCGCGACGGTTGCGGCGGCGACGACCGCGCAGCCGAGCTGCCCAAGCATGTCTTCCAACATCCACGCGACCATCACCTCGTCCTCGACGACGAGGATGCGCAGACCGGACAGCTGGCCAACCTGGCTCATCCGCCGATTCCTTGCGAGACGGGCAAGGCGATCTCGCAAGTGACCCCCGTGGCCTCGAAGGC
>CAXTPH010000119.1:0-7904 GCA_964245955.1 uncultured Sphingomonadaceae bacterium
CGATCAGCTTGGGGATCACGGGCAGGCTCCTTGGCGCGGGCAATGCACTCCCCTATGCCGACGCCGATGAGCCCAGGTCAAACCCCGCCGACCCTCGCCGACATCGACGCGCTCGCGCAGACAGCAGTCGAGCGGCTGCCCGATGAATTCCGCCGCTTCCTCGGTCCGGTCCTGCTCCGGGTCGAGGATTTCCCCGATGCCGACGTAATGCATACGATGGAACTCGAAACCGAATTCGACATCCTCGGCCTCTATCAGGGCCGCCATGTCGGGACCAAGGGCGACGTGCCGACCGGTGCGCTGCCCGACATCATCTTCCTGTACCGCCGCCCACTGCTCGAGGAATGGTGCGAGACCGGGGAAAGCCTTGAGGCGCTGGTGACGCATGTGCTCGTCCATGAGGTCGGGCACCACTTTGGGCTGAGCGATGCCGACATGCACCGGATCGAGGCGGCAGCGGGCGACTGACTTGTCGCTACGTCTAGGTCGCCAGGACTTCGTCGACCCAGGCCGGCACGAGCCGTCCCGCCGGGCCGTGGCGCGCCGCGTCGAACGACGCGGTCCCCGCCGAGGGGTCGAGGTTGAGTTCGAGCGTGCGGGCGCCGGCAAACCGTGCCGCGTCGACGAACCCCGCCGCCGGATAGACCGCCCCGCTCGTGCCGATCGACACGAACAGGTCGCAGCCGGCGATCGCCGGCTCGATCCGCGCCATCTGGTACGGCATCTCGCCAAACCAGACGATGTCGGGCCGCAGCGTGCCGCCGCACGCGCACGGTAGCGCACCGGTCAGATCGCGGTCCCACCTCTGCGTCGTCCCGCAGCGGCCGCACAGCGCCGACCCCAATTCCCCGTGCATGTGCACGAGACGCACGGCGCCGGCCCGCTCGTGCAGATCGTCGACGTTCTGCGTGACGAGCAGCAGCTCGCCCGGCCATTCGGCGTCGAGTCGGGCGAGCGCATGATGCGCGGGGTTCGGCGCGACAAGCGCCAGCGCCGCGCGCCGGGCATCGTAGAAGCGCTGCACGAGCACCGGGTCGCGGCGGTACGCCTGCGGCGTCGCGACATCCTCGATCCGGTGACCCTCCCATAATCCGTCGGGACCGCGGAAGGTCGGCACACCGCTTTCGGCCGATACGCCGGCCCCGGTGAGGATGACGATATTGCGGACGCCGCTCAGGCGGCCGCCTCGTGACACCGGTTGCGGCCTTCGTCCTTCGCGGCGAACAATGCGACGTCGGCGGTGTCGAGCCAATTGGTCGTGGTCGCGATCGTGCGAGTCAGCGGGGCGATGCCGAAGCTTGCGGTGACCCGCAGCGTTGGATCGAAGGCGACGTTTACCCCGGCGATCGCGGCGCGGAAGCGTTCGGCGATCGCGACCGCAGCCACCCCCTCGACCCCCGGCAGGATCACCGCGAATTCCTCGCCGCCGACGCGACCGATGACATCGTTCGCGCGTAGCAACGTCCGGCAGCACGCGGTGACCGCCTCGAGCACGATGTCGCCGGCGGCATGGCCGTACCGGTCGTTGACCGACTTGAAGTGATCGAGGTCGAACAGCAGCAGCGTTGCCGGCTGGCGGTCACGCGCGTGGCGCGCGATCGCCCGGCCCGCTTCGCCGAGGAGCGCCCGGCGGCTGAGGGCGCCGGTGAGATGGTCGTGCGTTGCGATCAGGCGCATCTCGAACGCGTCGACCACGAGCGCACTGAAGTCGACGAGCAGGTCGAGCTGCGCGGGCGAATAGTCGCGCGGGATCCGGTCGAGCGCACACAACGCTCCGAGGTTATAGCCCTCGCGGCTGAGCAACGGGGCCCCGACGTAGCTGACGATGTTCGGCGACCCGACCACCAGCGGGTTTTCGGCGAAACGGGGGTCGAGTCGCGCGTCGTTGACGACCATCGGCGCAGCCGATGCGATCATGTGTGTGCAGAACGAAATCTCGCGCGTCGTCTCGGTCAGGTCGAGACCATCGCGCGACTTGAACCATTGACGGTCGTGATCGACGAGCGAAATCGCCGCCATCGGCACGCCGAGCACCCCCCGGACCAGTGCGGTGATCCGGTCGAAAGGCGCTTCCGGGGCCGTATCGAGAATGTCATAGCGGCGCAGCGCCGACAGGCGTCCGATCTCGTCGTCCAATCGATTGTCACGCCGCGCGTGTACGCTGCCAAAGCCGAAGCCCGAGCCGGCGCCGAGCCCGCCGTCACGCTCGATTTCTGCTGCGCGTTCGAATCGTGCCACAATGACCTCTTATAAGATTTTCCATATCGTTAGCGTACGAAATAGGACAGTGTTTATGACACGTATTGGCGTCCTAGGTGCCGGTGGACGCATGGGCCAGGCGATCATCGCCGCTATCGCGCGCGATCCTGAACTCGTGCTCAGCGGCGCGGTCGAACGCGCCGGACACGCTGCGGTCGGCGAAAAGCTCGGCCGGGGACTGATAATCTGCACCAACCCGTCGGCGTTGGCGCACAATTGCGATGTGATGGTCGATTTCACCTCGCCCGACGCACTCGACGCCACGCTCGATGCCGCCTGCTCGACGCGGACTGCGCTCCTCATCGGTACGACGGGCCTCGAAGCGCGACATGACGCCGCGGTAACCCGAGCCGCGCGCGACATCGCCGTGCTGCAGACCGCGAACACGAGCATCGGCGTGACCGTCCTCGCGCGACTCGTCGAGACCGCGGCGGCGCGATTGCCCGGCTGGGACATCGAGATCCTCGACCTGCACCACCGCGACAAGCGCGATGCGCCATCGGGGACCGCGCTCGCGCTCGGCGAGGCGGCGGCGCGGGGACGCGGGACGACGCTGGCGGCGGTGCGGACCGGCCTGCGCGACGGGGTCGGACCGGCGCGCGCGACGGGTTCGATCGGCTTTGCCGCGCTGCGCGGCGGCTCGGCGGCGGGCGATCACATAGTTCTGTTCGCCGGTGACGGCGAGCGGATCGAACTTGTTCACCGCGCCGAGAGCCGGGACATCTTCGCGCGCGGCGCGGTGACCGCTGCCGCGTGGCTCGCGGGCAGGCCGCCGGGCCGGTACACGATGGCCGACGTCATCGGCTGAGGTCAGCGCCGGGCCAACTCGGTCCGTGTCAGTTCGCCGTCACCGGCAGTGTCGAGGAGGGCGAAGCGCTGCGCTGCGGCGGCCGCGAACTCGCGCGCAGTGATGCTGCGGTTGAAGTCGGCGTCGGCGGCGGCGACGGGCTCGGGCAGGTCGAAGAAACTGAACCGCGCCGCGCCCTCGACCCCGAGCGCCTGATGCGGCGTGCTCCCGGCAGCGCTGCCGGCGTCGCCGCCGCCATGGTTGCCGCGACCACCGCCCCTGGACCCGCCGCCACGACGCCCGCCGCCGCGACCACCGCCGCCGCCGCGGCCGCCCGCGCGCGGCCCGGCGCCCGCATCGCCGACCCGGATCTCGGGTGCGACGACATTTTCGTAATGCGTCAGTTCCGAGGGATCGATCTCGCCGTCACCGTCGGTGTCGAGCGTCGCGAAGAAGCGCGCGGCGTCGGCCTTGAACTCAGCCAGCGTCAGCTTGCCGTCGCGATTGGAGTCGGCGCCGTCGAACCAGTGCCCGATCAGCGCCTCGCGCCCACCGGGGCCGCGGAACGGCTCGCCCATCGGGCTGATGAACACGCCGCGCCCCTCGTGCGATCCCGGCGGGCGGCCGTGCGGACGGGGGCTAGGCGCGCACCCCGCGACGAGCAGCAATACCAGGCCGATTCGGCGCATACGGACTCCCGGGACGACGCCGGGATACGCGCACGCCGTCGGCGATCCCTCACCAGACCTTGATACGGTCGTCGGGGGCGAGATACAGCGTCTCGCCGGGCTTGGCGCCGAACGCCGCGTACCACGCGTCGAGGTTGCGCGCGACGTTTGGACGGAGGAAGCCGGCGGTGTGCGGGTCGGTCGTCGTCTGCTGGAGCAGCGCCGCATCGCGATACTTCTGCCGCCAGACCTGCGCGAAGCCGAGGAAGAAGCGCTGGTCGCCGGTGAAGCCGTCGATCACCCGGTCCGGTTTGCCGCCCAGCGACTTGTGGTACGCGTCATAGGCGACGTTGACGCCCGCCAGGTCGGCCATGTTCTCGCCGAGTGTCAGCTCGCCGTTGACGTGCAGGCCGGGCAGCGGCTGGTACGCGCCGTACTGCGCGACGACCTTGTCGGTCAGCACCTTGAAGCGCTTGATGTCCTCCGCCGTCCACCAGTCGGCGAGCGTGCCGCGCTTGTCGTACTTACGCCCCTGGTCGTCAAAATGGTGGCTGATCTCGTGGCCGATCACCGCGCCGATGCCGCCATAGTTGACCGCCGGGTCGGCGTTCGGGTCGAAGAACGGCGGCTGCAGGATGGCGGCCGGGAAGACGATCTCGTTCCACGTCGGGTTGGCGTAGGCGTTGACCGTCATCGGCGTCATGCCCCACTCGCTGCGGTCGATCGGCTTGCCCAGCTTGTCGAGGTCGCGCTGGAACTCGAACCGCGCCGACCGCTGCGCGTTGCCGAGCGCGTCGCCGCGGACGACCTTGAGGTTCGCATAGTCGCGCCACTTCGACGGATAACCGATCTTGGGCGTGAACACCGCGAGCTTGGCGCGCGCTTCGACCTTGGTCGCGGGATCCATCCACGTCAGGTTGCCGAGCCGCGCGTCCATCGCGGCGATGATGTTCTTCACCAGCGCATCGGCCTTCGCCTTCGCCTCGGGGGTGAAATATTTGGCGACGTAGAGCTTGCCCACCGCCTCGCCGAGCGCGCCCTCGGTGGCGTCGACCCCGCGCTTCCACCGCTCCTGATTGGCCGGGGTCCCCGACAGCGCGGTGCCGACGAAGGCGAAATGCGCGTCGACGAACTTCGCCGGCAGCAGCGGCGCCCAGCGATGGAGCGTGTGGAACACCAGATACGCCTGCCACGTCGCGATCGGCTCCCCGGCGATCAGCTTGGCGGTGCCGGCGATCGCGCTCGGGTTGCTGACGATGATGCGCGCCTCGCCCGCGACCCCGGTCGCCTTGAGGAACGGCTGCCACGGCATCCCGGCGAAATCGCGCGGGAGGTCGGCGGTCGCGACCGGATTATACGTCTTGTCGACCTGCCGCCGCTCGACCCGGCTCCACTGAACCGCGGCGAGCTTCGCCTCAAGGTCGTAGACCGCCTTTGCCTTCGCCCCGGCATCGGGCACCCCGGCAAGCGTCAGCAGCTGCGCGATATAGGCCTGATACTTGGTCCGGACCTCGGCGAACTTCGGGTTTTTGGTGTCGAGATAATAGTCGCGGTCGGGCATGCCGAGCCCGCCCTGGCCGATGTAGACGGCGAAGACGTCGGGGTTCTTCAGATCCTGCCGCAGCCGCAGGTTGATCGGTGCGTCGACACCATCGCGGTTGAGCGTACCGAGCGCGGCGGCAAGTTCGGGACGGTCGTCGATCGCCGCGATTCGCGCGAACGTGCCGTCGAGCGGGGTCAGGCCCTTCTGCTCGATCGTCGCGGTATCGACGAAGCTGGCGTAATAGTCGCCGATCTTGCGCGTCTCGCTGCCCGCCGGGGCCGCGGTATCGGCGGCGGCGGCCTCGACCAGACCCCGCGTCCGCGTCTGGCTGAGGTCGCGCAGGACGTTGAACATCCCATAGGTCGCCTTGTCGTCGGGAATGACGAGCTTGTCGCCGTACGTTCCGTTGGCGAAGCGGCCCCAGTCGTTCCCCGGCGTCACGCTGCGGTCCATGCCGGCGGTGTCGAAACCGAAGTCGCCGTAGGTCGGCTTTGGCGCCGGGGCGGCGGCGATCGCCAGTAGCGCGGCACCGAGAAGCAGGATCGAACGCATGGATTTCCCCGTGGAATGTTGTGGTTGGCGGAGGTTATAGATTTGTGTCGGCGCCGCCGCTAGTCACCCCCGGCGGGAGGGCGATCGATTGGCGGACACCAGCGGACGGGCGCGGCACATCGCGCTCGTCCTCCACGACTTTTCGGGCGGCGGTAGCGAGCGCATCGCGATCCGGCTGGCACAGCGCTGGGCGGCCGCCGGGCGGCGCGTAACGATCGTCGCCGGGACCGAGGTGGGAGTCGCGCGCGACGTCGCCGAGGGGCTGCCGGTCGTCGAGTTCCGCCGCGGCCTGACGCGTAGCATCCCCGACCGGCTGCGGTTCGGCCATGCGGCGGCGGCGATGATCGAGGTGCTCGCCCCCGACATCGTCGTCTCGCCGGGCAACTGGCACGTGCCTGCGTTCGCCGCGATGCGGCTCGCGGGGATGCGTCGCCCGGTCGTCGCCAAGATCAGCAACCCGATCCGCGTCGCCGAGCGCGGACCGCCGGGACAGCGCCTGCTGAACCTGTGGTTCGCTCGCGCCACCCGCCAGTACGCCGCCCTCGTCGCGATGTCGCCCGCGCTCGCAGCCGAAGCCGAGGCGGTGCTCGGGCGGACGGTCGCGACGATCGCCGAGCCGAACCTGCCCGACGATTGGACCCCGCCGCCGCCGCATGCCCGCACGAAGTCTTCGATCCGCACGCTCGTCGCCGCCGGACGGCTGATGCCGCAGAAGGACTTCGGCCTCGCGGTCGCAACCTTGGCGGCACTTGGCCCGGGGTGGCGGCTCGACCTGCTCGGCGACGGGCGCGAGCGCGGCCGCCTCGAGGCGCGCGCCGCCGCGCTCGGGGTGGCGGATCGCGTGACCTTCGCCGGGCACGTCGCCAGAATTGCCCCCTACCTCGCCCGCGCCGAAGCGTTGCTGTGCACCTCGCGCTACGAAGGCTATCCGGCGGTCCTGGTCGAGGCGATCGCGGGCGGCGTGCCGGTGGTAACGACCCCCTGCTCGCCCGCCGTGCCCGAAATCCTGCGCGACCCAAGCTTCGGCCGCGTCGCCGCCCCCGACGCCGCCGCGCTCGCCGATGCGGTACGTGCGGTCGTGGGGACGGTGCCCGACGCGGCGGCGAGTATCGCGCTCCTCGACCGGCATCGGATCGGCAACTCTGCGGCGGCGTGGCTCGCCCTGCTCGATCGCGCTGTCGCCGAAAATACTGTCCTACACCCTCCCGCCCAGTCATAATCGCTACGTCGGGTCGTGTAGGTAGCTTCGTTGCTCTTTTTCATCGTGGGCCGTCGGACGCAATAATCTTACCACGCACGTTAGTCCAGCGCACGATTCGATATGCGAATAGTGTTACCTCTGTCACCTTAGAGCTTCGGCAGCGTCACCCCGCGCTGCCCCTGATACTTCCCCGCGCGGTCGGCATAGCTGACCTCGCACGGCTCGTTGCCAAGGAGGAACAGGAACTGGCACGCGCCTTCGTTGGCGTAGACCTTCGCCGGCAGCGGCGTCGTGTTCGAGAATTCGAGCGTGACATGCCCCTCCCACCCCGGCTCGAGCGGCGTGACGTTGACGATGATCCCGCAGCGGGCATAGGTCGACTTGCCGAGGCAGATCACCAGCACGTCGCGGGGCACGCGGAAATACTCGACGGTCCGCGCCAGCGCGAAGCTGTTCGGCGGGATGATGCAGCAGTCGGTCTTGCGGTCGACGAAGCTCGCCGGGTGGAAGTCCTTCGGGTCGACGGTGACCGAGTCAACGTTGGTGAAGATCTTGAACTCGTCCGACACCCGCGCGTCGTAGCCGTACGACGACAAGCCGTAGCTGATCACCCCGTCGCGCTGCTGCCGGTCGACAAACGGCTCGATCATGCCGTCGGCGAGGGCGCGCTCGCGGATCCAGCGGTCGGACATGACGGACACTAAGGCTTCCTCACTGGCGGATGTGCAGCACGCAGATCAGCGTGAACAGGCGGCGGGCGGTATCGAAGTCGACTTCGACCCGGGCGGCGAGGCGTTCGATCAACAGCTCGGCGGCCTCGTTGTGGATGCCGCGGCGGGCCATGTCGATCGTCTCGATCTGTGAGGGCGTCGCATTGCGGATCGCCTTGAAGTA
>CAXTPH010000120.1:0-7886 GCA_964245955.1 uncultured Sphingomonadaceae bacterium
ACGGTTGATAACCTGCTCAACCAGGGGTCGCCCTATCCGGCTGTCGCGAGCGATACCGCAATATATTACGCGGGCATTTTGGGTCGTTCGTACCGCGTCTCCGTACGGGCCAAGATTTGATCCGGCGTCTCCCGCGGGCGGGCCGGCCGAGCGATGTCGTCGGTCGCGCCCGCTCGATGGAGCCCGCGCTGCCGGCCGGAGCTCATCGCTTGCCTGCGGAAAAGGCGCATCTTGCGGGCCGCGATGGAGTAACTGCTTCGTTTGGCCTCGTTCCTCGCTTCGTAGCCCCCAACTGGATGAGCCGATCATGCGATACCCGGCCATTGTACCCGTTTGCGTTGAACGGCGCGTCGGCGCAGGGTGATCGCAACCAGGTCTGTTACGCGGGGATCTTAGTCCGGGTCGGCGCGGGCTAGCATTTCTAGAAGTTGTCGATGCCGAAAACATGCTGATCCGCGCCTTACTCGCTTTCGTTCTGATGGCCGCCGCGATGCATCCGCTCGCGGCGGCCGACGGCGATCGACGTGTTTTCGTCCTGCACGACTTCAAGCTCGAAAACGGGGTCGTCCTGCCCGAGGCCCGCGTGATGTATGCGACATACGGCACGCTCAACGCCGCGCGCGATAATGCCGTTCTGCTACCTTCGCATTATATGGCGGACTCGCATGGCTACGAGTGGCTGATCGGGCCGGACAAGGCGCTCGACCCGGCGAAGTATTTTCTCGTCGCGACCGAATTGTTCGGCAACGGCAAGTCGTCGTCGCCGAGCAACACGCCCGAGCCGCTGCACGGCCCGCGTTTCCCGGTGCCGACGATCCGCGACAATGTCGAAGCGGTCCACCGGCTGCTCGGCGAGACCTTCCGCATCACGCATCTCCGTGCCGTCATCGGCTTTTCGATGGGCGGCGAGCAGGCCTTCCAGTGGGCGGTGAGCCATCCCGATTTTGCCGATCGGATCGTCGTCACCTCGGCGACCGCGAAAACCTGGCCGCACGGCATCGTCCGGCTGCGGAGCGAGATCGCCGCGATCGAAGCCGACCCGACGTTCAACGGCGGCGACTATAAGGAGCAGCCGCGGCAGGGGCTCAAGGCGTTCGGCGCGGTCTGGGCGGCGTGGCTGTTCTCGCCGCAGTGGTGGCGCGACGAACTGTGGCGGAGCGATGCGAAGCCCGGCACGACGTTCGACGACGTCTATGAAGGCTTCCATCAGGATTTCATCCCGGGCGCCGACGCCAACGACATCATCCTGCAGATGCGGACATGGGAAAAGCACGACGTCGGGACGACACCGGGTTTCGGCGGCGACACCAAGCGCGCGCTCGCTTCGATCGGGGTGCCGCTGCTCTACATGCCGTCGGCGACCGACATGTATTTTCCGGTCGGCGACGCGCAATACGAGGCGCAGTTCATCCCGCACGTCACGCTGACACCGATCCCGTCGCTATGGGGCCATACCGCCGGCGCGGCGAGCAATCCTGCCGACGCCAAGTTCCTCAACGACACGATCGCGGCGTTCCTCGCAGCCAAGTAAAAGCCCTCCGGAGCCAGACATGAAACTGCATCAGATCATTGCCGGCGGGATCATGCTCGCAGCATCGCTACCGGCGGCGGCCTATGACGTCGTCGAAAAATCGGTCGTCCAGATCAAGGCCGATCTCGCTGCGGGACGGGTGACTTCGGTCGAGCTCGTCCGCCTGTATCGGGCGCGGATCGCGGCGCTCAACCCGAAGCTCCACGCGGTGATCGCGCTCAACCCGCTCGCCGGGCAGCAGGCGCAGGCCGCCGACGCGGCCCGCCGCGCGAGAACGCCGGGAGGTGCGCTCGCCGGGGTGCCGATCCTGATCAAGGACAATATCGAGAGCGCCGACCCGATGCCGACGACGGCGGGGTCGCTCGCGCTGGCGAAGAACATGCCGGGCCGCGATGCGCCGCTGGTGGCGAAGCTGCGCGCGAGCGGCGCGATCATCCTCGGCAAGACCAACCTGTCCGAATGGGCGAACATCCGCTCGACGCACTCGATCTCCGGCTGGAGCGCAGTCGGCGGGCAGGCGCGCAACCCCTATGCGTTCGATCGCAACACCTGCGGGTCGAGCGCGGGGTCGGGCGCCGCCGCCGCCGCGAGCCTCGCCGCCGCGACGGTCGGGACCGAAACCGACGGCTCGGTGACGTGCCCGTCGGCGGTCAACGGGCTGGTCGGGCTCAAGCCGACTGTCGGCGCGATCTCGCGGACCCACGTCGTCCCGATCAGCCATAGCCAGGACACCGCCGGACCGATGGCGCGAAGCGTCACCGATGCCGCGCTATTGTTCGGCGCGATGGCCGGGAGCGACCCCGCCGACCCCGCGACCGCCCATGCCGATGCGATCGGGACCGACTTCGCCACCGGCCTGCGGCGCGATGCGCTCAAGGGTGTTCGCATCGGCGTCCTGCGCTACGCCGCCGGCTTCCACCCGGCGACCGACGTCGCGTTCGACGCGGCGCTGGCGAAGCTGCGGCAAGCGGGGGCCGTGCTCGTCGAGATCGCCAAGCCGCCGCACGACCGCGACGGCGAAATCGGCCGGCTCGAGCAGGTCGTGCTGATGACCGAACTCAAGGCCGACATGGCAACCTATCTCGCGTCGACCAAAGCCGCCGAGGTGCCGAGCCGGACGCTCGCCGACATGATCGCGTTCGACACCGTCCACGCTGCGGCCGAGATGCCGTTGTTCGGGCAGGAACTGTTCGAGGAAGCCGAAAAGACTAAGGGGCTCGCCGACCCCGCCTACCTCAAGGCCGAAGCCCAGGCGCATCGCCTTGCCGGCCCCGAGGGCATCGACAAGCTCCTTGCGGACAACAAGGTATCGGTGCTCGTCGCGCCGACGCTCGGGCCGGCGTGGCTGATCGATCCAGTGCTCGGCGATCATTTCGCCGGTGGCGGCGCCGGCAGCGCGCCCGCGGTTGCCGGCTATCCGCATCTCACGGTACCGATGGGACTGGCCGACGGCCTGCCTGTTGGCTTGTCGTTCATCGGGGCCGCGTGGACCGATGCGGCGTTGCTCGGTTACGGCTACGCCTATGAACAGGCTGCAGCTGCCCGGCAGGCACCGCGTTACCTGCCGACGATCGACTACGGCGTCGCCGCCTTGAAGTAATACATTCCCGGGACTGGGAAAGTTGTCGAAACCCGCGTTCAGGATTGACGCGTTGGCCCCGTGAGCGACACGGCGCTGCCGTGTTCCGCGAACCGCAGCTTGAAACCGTGCAGGTCGGCGATCGCCTTGACGAGGCTAAGGCCGAGGCCGGCGCCATCGCACTCGTGGCCACCGCGATAGAAGCGCTGGGTGACCAGCGAACGCTCGGCGGCGGGCACCCCGGGGCCGTCGTCGGTCACGGTGATAACAGCGTGGTTGTCGAGCTGTCGCAGCGAGAGCGTTACCGTGCCTTCCGCCGGGCCGAACTTCATCGCGTTGTCGAGCAGGTTCGAGATCGCCTCGATCAGCAGGCTGGCGTCGCCTTCGACATCGGCCACTGGCTCGATATCGCAGATCAGGTCGATCCCGCGATCCTCTGCGGTCGGGCGGTAAAGGTCACAGGCATCCTCGGCGAGCCGGGCGAGGTCGACCGGGGCGAAGCGACTGCGACGGGCGTGATCCTCGAGTTCGCGGATGCGCAGCAGGGCGGCGACGATGCCGAGCAATTGGTCGATCTCGGCGAGCGCAGCGTCGCCCGCGGCGGCAAATGCCGCCGGCTCACGGGCATCGCGCAAGCCACGTTCGACGCGGGCGCGCAGGCGGGTCAGCGGCGTGCGGAGCTGGTGCGCGATGTCGTCGCCGACGCCGCGCACGTCGACTACGAGCGATTCCACGCGGTCGAGCATGGCATTGATATGCCGGCACAGCATCCCGAAGCTGTCGGGCTGCGCCGCGACCGGCAACCGCTGGTCGAGGTCGCCAGCGACGATCTGCTCGGTCAGGACGCGCACCGCATCGACCTGCCGGGCGGCGCGCCGCCCGGCGAACAGCCCCGCACCAATCGCCAGCAACAGGCCCGGGATCAATCCCAGCAGCAGCGACCGCTCGACGACCCGCAGCGCCTCCTCGGCATTGTCGAGGTCGACGCCGGTCAGCAGACGTGTCCCGTCGGGCATCGCGCATACCGCCAGCCGGGCGACGTCGGTGTCCTTGCCAGGCAGTTCAGTCGGCTGCACCGCTACCACGACCGAAGTCGTACCGCTGGTCGGAACGGGGAGCCGTGCGACATTGCCGTCGATCAGGGTGCCGTCCGCCCCGAACAGGCCGATGAAGCGATCGCGGTGAATATCGCGCTTCAACATGGCGCGTATTTCCGCGCGCCGCGCCAACGGGGTGAGCGCGGCGAGCGTCTGGCAGTCGCTCGCAAACCCGCGTTCGGCCGTCCGCCGGTGACTGCCGTCCGCCAGCACCCAGAACAATGTGGCGAGACCGAGCGACTGGGCGATCAGCAGCGCGGCGATCGCCCCGCCCCACCGCCACGTCGCCAGCCGTCGCGGGTTAGCCGCCGACACTGAAGACATAACCCTGGCCGCGGACGTTGCGGATCAATTGCGGGTCGCCCTCGGCGTCGACCTTGCGGCGCAGCCGGCCCATGTGCACGTCGACGACATTGCTGTTGGGCTCGAACGTATAGCCCCAGACGTCGCGGAGCAGCATCGAGCGCGTCACGATCCGGTCGGGCCGGCGGACCAGATAATCGAGCAGTTTCAATTCGCGCGGCAGGAGGTCGAGCGCGCGGCCCGAGCGGGTCGCGGCGCCAACGAGCAGGTCGAGGTCAAGCGGCCCAGCGATCAGCCTTGTGTCGCGGGTCTCGTTCGGCCGCCGCAGCAGCGCCTCGACGCGCGCGACCAGCTCGACCAGCGCGAAGGGCTTGGGCAGATAGTCGTCTCCCCCGGCGCGCAGGCCGCGGACGCGATCGTCGAGGCTGCCGAGCGCACTCAGCACGAGCGCCGGCGTCCGGCGTCCCTGCGCGCGCAGCCGCGCGATCAGATCGAGACCTTCGCCGTCGGGAAGCTGGCGATCGACGATGAGCAGGTCGACGTCGTCGTCCTGCGCGGCAGCCAAGCCCGCGGCCGCGAAGGCCCGATGGGTCACGCCATAACCGTTGGCGACGAGCTCGAGTGCGATCTCGTGCGCGGTGCCGGCGTCGTCCTCGATGAGCAGGATGTGCGTCACGGTCTCTGTTCGCAGCCCGTGTCGCGCACCGTCAACTGAATAGCAGTTCAGATTCTGAACCCGGATTTAGTCGACCGCGTTGAGCCGCGGTTGCTAGCAGAGCGCGGCTAGGCCCCGGGAGACTGAATCAATGCGGACCACCGCCGGGGCCCTTCGGGCCGGTGCCATGATAATGTGCGGCACCGCGCTGCTGTTCGGCTCAGCCGTACGGGCGGCCGCCGCGCCGGTTGAAACGCAAGGTGCCATCAGCATCGACCGGCTGGTCGACGACATCGTCGCCAATAACGCCGAGCGGCAATTCTACGAACGCGAGCTGACGGCGGCCCGGGTCGGGCGCGCGGCGGCGGGGCGTCTCGCCGATCCCGAGCTGATCGTCGAGTTCGGCGAAAAGACGACGACCGACGCAACCCCCGCCGTCGGGGTCGGCGGGCGCACCCTCGGCCCGGGGCCCGCCTATCAGGTCTCGATCGCCCAGCCGCTCGAGTTCAACGGCCGCATCGCGCTGCGCCGCGCGATCGCCGACCGGCAGATCGACCTCGCCGTGCTTGGGTATCAGCAATATACCGCAACGCTAGCGGCGCGCGCGCGGACACTCGCGTATATGTTGTTCACGGCCGCGGCCAAGTCCGACGGCGCGACCGTGATCGCGAAACGGATCGAAGGGGTCGCGGCGGTGACGGTGCAACGCGACATCGCCGGGCCGTCGCCGCTGATCGCCGCGCGCATCCTCGAGGCGGGAGCATTGACCGCGCGGCGGCAGGCCGAGACCGCGGTCGCCGAGTATAATTCGGCGCTATACGAGCTCAACCAGCTGCGCGGGACGCCGTTCAACGCACCGGTGCGCCTGATCGCACCGCCGATGGCACTGCCGCCGATACCGTCGCCAGCGACGCTCGTCGAGCAGGCGCACGCGCGCAACTTCGAAATTCGCAGCCTGCAGGCCGAGCTCGACCAGCAGGGGCTGAAGACCTCGCTTGCCCGGCGGATGCGGGTCGGCTCGGTCAACGTCGGCCCCTATTACCGCCAGGAGACCGCGGGAACGACCGATCATTTCGCCGGAATCCACGTCTCGATCCCGCTCCCGGTGTGGAACCGTCAGGCGGGCGATGTCGCGGTCGAGGAGGGACGCGTCGCGCAGGCTGAATCGGCGCTGTTCACCCAGGTGCGGACCGTCGAGCGCACCCTCTTCGACCAAGCGGCGATCTATCGCGCGCGGACGGCGAGCCTCGCCCGCCTGCCGTCCGACAGCGCGAGCCGCTTCCGCGAGATGGCCGACCTTGCCGAGCGCAGCTACCGTCTCGGTGCGGTGACCGCGACGGTGTATCTCGATGCCCAGCGGCAATATCTCGAGGCGACGACCGCGATCCTCGATACCCGACGCGAGGCACTCGCTGCCGGGCTGCAGGTCGACGTGCTGACGGGCAATATCCCGGGCGAGGCGCGGTGATCGGCGGCCTCGTCGACTGGGCGACCCGCCAGCGCGGTGTCGTCCTGCTGTTCCTCGCACTGCTCGCCGTCGCGGGCGGCTACGCGCTCTATACGCTGCCGATGGAGGCAGTGCCGGACATCACCGGTGTTCAGGTTGAGGTGAATACGCCGGTCCCGGCGCTTCCGCCCGAAGTCATCGAGCAGCAGGTCACGATCCCGCTCGAACGCGCGATGATGGGCGTTCCGGGAATGAGCAAGATGCGCTCGCTGACCAAGTTCGGCCTGTCGCAGCTGACGCTCGAGTTCAAGGATGGGACCGACGACGTCCGGGCGCGCACCCTCGTCTCCGAACGGCTGCAGCAGATGGCCGGGACGCTGTCGCCCGACATTAAGCCGACGATGGCCCCGATCTCGCCCGGGCTCGGCGAGATCTTCTATTACACGCTCGACTGGACTCCGGGAGCGAAGGGCAAGCCCGCCGACGAGCAACAGGCGCTCGAGGATCTGTACGAGGCGCAGGAGTATGGGGTGAAGATCGCCCTGCGTAAGATCAAGGGCGTCGCCGAGGTCAACAGCAACGGCGGGCTCGAAGCGCAGTATCTGGTCCAGCCCAAGCCCGAGCGGTTGATCGCCACGGGGACGACCTTCTCCGAGCTCGCCGAGTCCGTCGGCCAGAACGTCGAGGACACCGGCGGCGGCATGATCTCGCGCGGCGGCGGCCGGCTGACGATCAGGACCACCGGGCGCGTCAAGGACGTCGCCGACATCGCGGCACTGCCGGTCAAGTTCGCAGCGCGGGTCATGCCGCTGACCGTCGGCGACATGGCGAAGGTCGACATCGGCTCGCGCATCCGCATGGGCGCGGCATCGTCGAACGGGCATCAGGTCGTGCTGGGCACGGTGATGATGCTGATCGGCGAGAACAGCCGCGAGGTCGCCAACCGGGTCTCGGCGGCGTTACCGGGCATCCGGCAGTCGCTCCCGCCAGGCATGCGCCTTACGGTGCAGGACAGCCGCGCGACGCTGGTCGATGCGGCGATCGGCACCGTCAAGAAGAACCTGTCCGAGGGGGCGCTGCTTGTCGCCCTCATCCTGTTCTTCGTGCTCGGCAGCTGGCGCGGGGCGCTGCTGGTCGCGATCGTCATTCCGACCGCATTCCTGTTCGCGATCGGCGGCATTCACATCGCCGGCATTTCGGGCAATTTGATGAGCCTCGGCGCACTCGATTTCGGCCTGATCGTCGGCGGCGCGATCGTGATCGGCGAGAACGCG
>CAXTPH010000121.1:0-7800 GCA_964245955.1 uncultured Sphingomonadaceae bacterium
TGGGTCGGGTCGGCGATCGGCTGGCGGGTCGCCTTCGCCGGGATCGCCGGGCTGGGGGTGGTGGCGATCGCCGCGCTCGCGCTCGCGCTGCCGTCGCTGCCGGCGGACGCCGCGCCCGACATCACCGCCGAACTGCGCGCGGCGACGCGCGGGCCGGTGGTACTGGCGCTGCTGACGACGGCGTTCGGCTCGGCGGCGATGTTCACCGTCTTCACCTATATCGTGCCGATCCTGCAGCAGGTGACGCACGTCGCGCCGGCGACGGTGACGATCGCGCTGGTCGTCTATGGCATCGGGCTGACGCTCGGCAACTGGCTCGGCGGGCGCTTCGCCGACCGCGCGCTGACCCCGACGCTGATCGTCGTCCTCGTTTCGCTCACGCTCCTGCTGCTGGCGTTCGCCGCGACGATGCACAGCCCGCTGCCGGCCCTGGCGACGATCTTCGCGTGGGGGGTGGCGACCTTCGCGCTGGTGCCGCCGCTGCAGGCGCGGGTGATGGCGGTGGCGCGCGCCGCGCCGACGCTGGCGTCGTCGCTCAACATCGGTGCGTTCAACCTCGGCAATGCAGGCGGTGCGGCGCTTGGCGGCGGGGTGATCGCGCTCGGGCTGGCGTACGAATGGGTCGCGATCGCAGGCGCGGCGATGGCGGCGGTAGCGCTCGTCCTCGTCCTCGCCGCGCGGGGCCGCTGATCGCGCTTTTGCTCGCGCCGTCATGTGGTTAGGATGGAAGCGAGCCGGTGGGGAGTAAGCGATGAGGCGATCGATGCGACTGCTGGCGGTCGGCCTGGCGACGCTCGCCGCGCCCGCGCTCGCGGCCACTTCCACCGCGTGCCAGTTGTCGAAGTTCCTCGACCTGCCGGTGCTGCTCGCCGGCCGCCGTCCGATCGTCACGACGACGATCGCCGGCAAAGAGGCGCGCTTTATCGTCGACAGCGGCGCGTTCTACAGCACGATGTCGCAGGCGTCGGCGAGCGAATACGGGCTGCGGCTCGAACCCGCGCCGGTCGGCTTCCGGCTGCGCGGAATCAACGGCGACACGACGGTGTCGGTCGCGACGGTCCACGGCTTCGGCATCGCCGGGGTGACGGTGCCGCGGCTCGATTTCCTCGTCGGCGGCACCGACACCGGATCGGTCGGCCTGCTCGGGCAGAATCTGCTCGGCATCGGCGATGTCGAATACGACCTGCCGCACGGCGCGATCCGGCTGCTCCACGCCAAGGACTGCCCGGTCGAAGCGCTCGCCTATTGGGCGGGGGCGAAGCCGTTCACCATCGTGTCGCTCGAACCACGCAACCCGCCGTTCAAGGTCCATACCGTCGGCAGCGTGACGCTCAACGGGGTCAAGCTGCGCGCGGTATTCGACACCGGTGCCTCGACCTCGATCCTTTCGCTGTCGGCGGCGCGGCGCGCGGGGCTGACCCCCGACAGCCCGGGCGTGGTCGCAGACGGCCAATCGACCGGGCTCGGCAGCCGGGCAATCAAGACGTGGATCGGCACCTTCGACAAGATCGAGATCGGCGGCGAGATGATCCCCCGGCCGAAACTGCGCTTCGGCGACGTCACGATCGGCGACGGCGACATGCTGATCGGCATCGATTTCTTCCAGACGCACCGTCTCTATGTCGCCAACAAGGCGAACAAGATGCTCGTCACCTACGAAGGCGGGCCGGTGTTCGGGCTGACGCCGACGCGCGCGGTGACGCCCGACGGCACCCCGCTCGACCTGACCGACAAGAGCGCCGAACCGACCACGGCGGAGGGCTTCGGCCGCCGCGGCGCGGTGTTCGCCTCGAACGGCAAGCTCGATGCGGCACTCGCCGACTTCGACAAGGCGGTCGCGCTCGCGCCGAACGACGCGGGCTACCTGCGCCAGCGCGCCGGGGCACGGCTGGCCAACCGGCAGCCGTTGCTCGCCGCCGGCGATCTCGACAAGGCGATCGCGCTCGACGCGGCGAACCCCGACGCGCGGCTGATGCGGGCGGGCCTCCGGCTCGGCGCGCACGTTCCGGCCGGCGCCGCGGAGGATCTGCACGCCGCCGACAAGGCGCTGCCGCCGCCGTCGGACAAGCGGCTCCAGCTCGCGTCGATGCTCACCGCCGCCGACGATTACGAGGCGGCGCTGCCGAATTTCGACGCGTGGCTCAAGGCGCATCCCGAGGATGCCGCGCGCCCCATCGCGCTCAACGGGCGGTGCTGGACGCGCGCGCTGGTCAACCGCGATCTCGACCGCGCGCTCGACGACTGCAACGCCGCGATCCGCGCGCGGCCGGGCAACGCCACCTTCCTCGACAGCCGGGCGTTCGTCCGCATCCGTCGCGGCGAGCTGCCGCAAGCGCTCAAGGACTATGACGCCGCGGTCGCGATCGCCCCGCGCCAGGCATGGTCGCTGTACGCGCGGAGCGTCGTGCGTGCGAAGATGGGCGACGCGGCGGGGTCGACGGCCGACCGCACGGCGGCGGTTGCGATCCAGCCGGACGTCGTCGCGCGCGGCAAGAAATATGGGCTGGAGAGCTAAGCCAGCCGTGCCTTCAAATGATCCGCCACGCGCATCGCGTTGGCGATGATCGTCAGCGTCGGGTTGACCGCGGCGATCGACGGGAAGAAGCCGGCATCGGTCGCGTAGAGATTGTCGATCCCGTGCGCGCGGCAGTCGAGGTCGAGCACCGACGTCGCCGGGTCGGGCCCGAACACCATCGTCCCCGCCTGGTGCGCGGTGCCGCCGATCGCGACGTCCTTGCCGAGATACAGCGAGCGCGGCAGCAGATGCGGGTGCGCGTCGATCTTGCCGAGCAGGCCTTCGAGCTTGTGGCGGAGCAGCTTATGCGGCTTGTCGCCGGTCGGCTGGACGTCGAGGACGACCTTGCCGTCGCGATAGAAGATCCGGTTCTCGGGTCGCGGCAGGTCCTCGGTCATCACCCAGAAGTCGAGGCTGTGGCGCGCGAGCTCGTCGAACGGGCGGTTGGGGAAGAACGACAGGAACGCCGGCAGTCCCTCGGCCTTGACCTGGTCGCCGTGGCTCTTGCCGATCATCTGGATCTCGCCGAGCGGGAAGGCATAGTCGTCGGCGCCGAAGTAGAAGTCCGACAGCGCGAGCGTCTTCTGGAACACCGTGTCGTTCGGCTCGAAGCTGACCGCCATGAAGGCGGAGTTGTTGTGCCGCATGTAGTTGCGCCCGACGAGGCCGCTGCCGTTGGCGAGGCCGTTCGGATGCGCGTCGCTCGCCGAGCGGAACATCAGCAGCGCCGACGACAGCGCGCCCGCCGCGACGACGACGATGTCGGCGATGTAGACCTCGGCGACGCCGCCGCGCAGGACGTGGACCCCGGTGACGGTCGTTCCCGCGGCGTCGGTCTCGAGCCGCTCGACATAGGCGCCGGTCAACAGCGTGACGTTGTCGAAAGCGAGCGCCGGGTCGACCGCCATGATCTGCGCGTCGGCCTTGCCGTTGGTCAGGCACGGATAGCCGTCGAATGCGTCGCAGCGGATGCACGCGCTGTTCGGGTGGACGCCGGTCGCGTCCTCGTCGAGCAGGATCGCGAGGGGCTGCGGATAGGGGTGGTGGCCAATCCGCGTCAGATTGTCGTGGAGCGCCTGGATGCGCGGCTCGTGGCGCACCGGCGGGAAGGGGTAGGGCGCGCTCGCCCACGGCTCGGTCGGGTCGGCGCCGCGGGTCCCGTGGACGTGAAACAGCCGTTCGGCGCGGGTGTAATAGGGTTCGAACACGTCGTAGCCGACGGGCCACGCCGGGGAGACGCCCTCCTCGTGCTGGAGCGGGCCGAAGTCCTCGGCGCGGAGGCGGTAGAGCGACCCGCCATAGACCTTCGAATTGCCGCCGACGTTATAGTGCAGCCCGGGGTGGAATTTCTCGCCGTCGCGGTCGAACCACCAGTCGTCGCACTGGTACTTGCCGTCGACGAACACCGCCTGGCTCGACCAGTTGGCGCGTTCGCGCTTGAGATAGCCGCCGCGTTCGAGGATCAGGATGCGCTTGCCCGTTGCCGCCAGCTCGAGCGCCATCGTCCCCCCGCCGGGACCCGAGCCGATGATGATGACGTCGTAGCGGTCGGGCATCGTCGACTCCGGTGTGCGCGCCGGGAACGATGGCGCTTCGCGGCGTTGAACGCCAAGATGACCGCGATGATCCGAGGGACGAAATGACGAGCAGCACGATCGACCTCGTCGCCCGGCTGTGCCTCGTCGCGATGTTCCCGTTCAGCGCCGCCGACAAGGTGTGGCACTGGCGGACGTCGCTGCGGCAGTGCGCCGACAGCGGGTTGCCGGCCCCCGTCGTCGCACTCGTCGCGGCGATTCTCGTCGAGGCGCTGACCCCGATCGCGATCGTCGCGCGGGTGTGGGACCGCCCGGCGGCGCTGCTCCTCGCCGCATTCTGCGTCGTCACCGCGTTCCTGTATCACCCGTTCTGGCGCTTCGCCGACCTGTGGGCGAAGGACGACGCGAGCGTCGGGCGCGAGCATTTCTGGCAGTTCGTCAAGAACTTCGGCCTCGTCGGCGGGCTGCTGCTCGTCGCGCTCGCCGGGTCGGGGCCGCCGTGGTAGCCGATACGCCGCCCGAGATCGTCGTTACCGCGCTCGCGCCTGCGAAGGGCAACGTCGCCTACGACGTCGTCACGCTCGACGCCGCGCAGCTGGCGGTGTCGCCGTCGGGGCGGATCGAGGACATCCTCGGCGGCGTCGCGGGCTTCCAGCAGTTTCGGCGCACCGACAGCCGCGCGGCGAACCCGACGAGCCAGGGCGCGACGCTGCGCGGCATCGGCGGCAATGCGTCGAGCCGGGCGCTCGTCCTGCTCGACGGCGCGCCGGTCGCCGACCCGTTCGCCGGCTACATCCCGTGGTTCGCGCTCGCGCCCGAACGGCTGGCGAGCGTCCGCGTGACGCGCGGCGCGGGCGCGGGAGCATTCGGTTCGGGCGCGCTGGCGGGCACGATCGAGCTGGCCAGCGCCGACCGGCCTGGATCGTCGGCGGCGTTCGACGGCGGAAGCCGGGGGTCGCTGAGCGGCGACGCAACGGTGGCGGCGAACCTCGGCGCGGGCTCGGTGGCGCTGTCGGCGCGCGGCGACCGCGGCGACGGCTATGTCCTGATCCCCGCCGGCCAGCGCGGCCCCGGCGACATCGCGGGCAAGTACGCACAGGGCAGCCTCGCGCTCCGCGTCGCGGTGCCGGTCAGCGAGACGGCGGCGCTCAGCCTCGACGCGCTGGCGTTCGACGATCACCGGACGCGAGGCGTCGCGGGCAACACGTCGGCAGTGTCGGGGATGACGTCGAGCGTCCGGCTGACCGGCGGGAGCGCGTGGCGCTACGACGCGCTGGCGTATCTCCAGGCCGACACCTTCGCCAACAACGTCGTCGCGCTCGACGCTACGCGCAGCGTCGGCACGCCGTCGTCGCTCCAGTACAATACCCCCGCGACCGGCATCGGCGGCAAGATCGAGTTGCGCCCGCCGCTGCCCTTCGAGCTCCGCGTCGGCGCCGACGTCCGCCTCGACACCGGGCGGACCGAGGAGGAGTCGCGCTACCTGCTCGGGCGCTTCACCCGGCTGCGCGAGGCGGGCGGCACCAACCTCGTCACCGGCGGCTTCGTCGAGGCGAGCGTGGCCGTGACCCCGCGCCTGACCCTGACCGGCGGCGGGCGGGTCGACTGGTGGCATATCGGCGGCGGCTTCCTCGACGAGCGTGACGCGCAGACTTTCGCGGTGACGATCCGCGACCGTCCGGCGGCGCGCGAGCACGTCGAGCCGACCGCGCGCGGCGGCGCGGCGTGGCGGCTGGGGGAAGGGGTGTCGCTGCGCGGGGCGGCATATCTCGGCTACCGGCTGCCGACGTTGAACGAGCTGTATCGCCCGTTCCGCGTCGGCCTCGACGCGACCGCGGCGAACAGCGCGTTGCTGCCCGAGCGATTGAAGGGGGTCGAGGCGGGGGTCGACCTGACCCGCCCCGGCGTCCGGCTCGCGGCGACGGCGTTCTACAACCGCGTCGGCAACGCGATCGCCAACACCACTGTCGCGAGCGGCCCCGGCACCTTCCCGCAGGTCGGACTCGTCGCGGCGGGGGGCGTGTTCCGCCAGCGGATCAACGTCGACGCGATCGTCGCGAAGGGGGTCGAGGTCGAGCTCCACGCGACGCGCGGGGCGGCCCGGCTCGATCTGTCGTACGCCTACACCGACTCGAAGGTTGTCGCGCGCGGCTTGCCAATCGACGGCAACGTCCCGGCGACGACCCCGGCCCAGGCGGCGAGCGCATCGCTCGGCTGGGACGCCGGCTGGGCGAACACGACGCTGACCGCGCGCTACAGCGGGCCGCAGTTCGACGACGACCTCGAGGCGCGGCGGCTGGGCAGCGCGACGACGCTCGACGCGGTGGTCGCGGTGCCGCTGCGGCGCGGGGTGCGGCTGGTACTGCGTGCCGAAAACGTGACCGACGCGCTCGTCGCGTCGGGGGTGTCGGCGGCGGGCATCATCGACCGGGGGACGCCGCGGACGCTCTGGGCCGGGGTGCGGATCGGCGGGTCGTAGCGAACACCTCCGCCTCGCCGGTGAAGCGCGCGAGGTGGCCGGCGGTGAGGCGGAAGCCCTGCGGGTCGTCGGCGATATAGCCGCCCACCTGCGACCGGTGCGCGCGCGCCGCCCAGCGTTTCGCCGCGACATCGCGATAGACGCGCGGGCCACCGGCATCGACCCGCGACCAGACCGCATAGCTGACGAGCGCGACGCCGCCGCCCCGCGTCGCGGCGACGCTCAGCGCCCACCCCGCCTGGTGATCGGGGTGATGGTCGCGCGCGCTCGCGGCGACGACGACCCCGGCGTCGAGGCGGGTCAGCACGTGGCGCAGTGCGAGCGCGTGCCCCTCGGCGGCGACATTGCCGTCGTGCCAGCCCATGAAGCGCACCGCCGCTTGGGTCCCGCCGAGCCGGGCGAGCGCGCGGCGCAGCTCCGCGCGGCGCACCCGCCCGAGCGCGGCAGGCGGCCAGCGGCGCGAGCCCGGATGCGACCCGTCGCCGTCGGTCAGCGCGATCACCGCGACGCGTACCCCGGCACGGACGGCGGCGGCAATCAGCAGCCCGCAGCCGAGCGTCTCGTCGTCGGGATGCGGCGCGACGATCACCAGCCGCCGGCTGCCGGCGGCGCGGATGATCGTCGCGGGGTCGATCGGGAACGAGCAGCGGGTCCGGGGGTTCGTCACGGATGCGCAATGCCTCCGCCCTCGTGTCCGTTCCGCCGCCGCCGCCCGCGCTCGATCCGGCGACCGAGGCGGCGATCTTCGCGCGGGCGACGGCGGTGGACGAGGCTGCGGCGTTCCCCGCCGACGACATCGTCGCGCTGGCCGAGGCGGGTCTGCTCGCCGCGCCGTTGCCGGTCGCCGTCGGCGGGGCCGGGCTGGGACTGACCACCGACACCGTCCCCGACCTCCGGACCCTGTTGACCGCGGTCGGGCGGGCGAGTCTGACGGTCGGGCGGCTGTTCGAGGGGCACGTCAACGCGGCGAAGCTCGTCGACCGCTACGGTGGGCCGAGCGCGGTGGTCGCCGCCGAGGCCGCCGCAGGGCGCATTTCGGGCGTGTGGAACGCCGAGCGCGGGCCGGGCCTGCGCGCGCGGCGGGGCGACGGCGGCTGGGTGCTCGACGGGCGAAAAATCCATTGTTCTGGGGCGGGGTCGATCTGCCGCCCGCTCGTCACCGCGCGCGACGAGGACGATGCCGTACGGCTGTTCCTGCCTGACCTGACCGACCCCGGCGTGACGATCGACCTGAGCGTCTGGCGCGCGTCGGGCATGCGCGGGACCGCGAC
>CAXTPH010000122.1:0-7737 GCA_964245955.1 uncultured Sphingomonadaceae bacterium
CACCGCCTGCAACTTTCCCTCGTGCGTCCGGTCGCCGCCATTGGCGTCGGGATGGTAGCGGCGGACGAGCGCCTTGTACGACCGGCGGATGTCGGCGGGACTCGCTTCGACGTCGAGGTCGAGGACTTTCAGCGCCTTCACGTCGACCTCCGACAACACGTGCCCAGACTTCGCCCGCCGCCCGGCGAAGGCATCGACCCCGCCGAAGTTGCGCGCGACCCCGAGCGGGTCGTTGAAGCGGACGGTCGGATCGTGCGCCGCGCGCTCCCAGCCGGCGAGCGGCGACTGCGCCGCCGTAATCGCCTCGGGCGACATGCCGTCGAAGAAATTATAGCCGGCGTTGAACGCGCGGACGTGGTCGAGGCAGAGCCATTGCCACCCGCCGACCGCGCCGGCGACGCGGTTCGACCGTGGCGCGCGGAACTCGGCCGGGTTGGGACAGCCCGGGTGCGCGCACGGCGTCGGCTCGGGTCGCTCGACCCGGCCGTGAAAGCGGGGGCTGCGCGCGCGCGGGGCATCGGGGCCGCTTTCGGTCAATTGAGCGTTATCCAGTCAGGCAATCTGCCGATATAGGCGTTCGCAACAACGACGGGAGAGCGACATGGGACCGCGCGGAGCAGAAATCGAACGGCGGATCGTCGCCGCACTCGCCCCGAGCGTGATCGACGTGATCGACGACAGCGACGACCATCTCGGCCACGCCGGCCATTCGGGGGCGGGCGAGAGCCACTTCACCGTGCGCATCGAAGCCGCCGTTTTCGCCGGCCAGTCGCGCGTCGAGCGCCAGCGCGCGGTCTATGCCGCGCTCGGCGACCTGATGGCCCCCGACAAGGTGCACGCGCTGGTCATCGACGCCAGGGCCCCCGGCGAGGCTTGATCCCCCGCGGTCACCGCCGCATAGCGGGTTCCGCGCCGGCTTAGCTCAGATGGTAGAGCACCTGATTTGTAATCAGGGGGTCACGGGTTCGATTCCTGTAGCCGGCACCATACCGATTCTTGGTACGGCGCAAGCAATCAAAGCGCAGACGCGGTCCGCGCCCTACCCCCCCCGGGGGCACCCCACTGCCTCGGTCTAGGCGATGGCGGGTAGCCGATCGAGATGCTTGTCGAGGGTAATCGGATAGTCGCGGATGCGGACCCCGGTTGCGTTATAGACCGCGTTCGCCACGGCTGCCCCGACGCCGCAGATGCCGAGCTCACCGACGCCTTTCGCTTTCATCGGCGACGTCGTCGGATCGACCTCGTCGAGGAAAACGACCTCCTGATGGGGGATGTCGGCGTGGACCGGCACCTCATAGCCGGCAAGATCGTGGTTGACGAAGAAACCGAAGCGCTTGTCGACCGCGAGCTCTTCCATCAGCGCGCCACCGACGCCCATCGTCATCGCGCCGATCACCTGGCTGCGCGCCGACTTCGGGTTGAGGATCCGCCCGGCGGCGCAGACCGCGAGCATGCGCCGGACCCGCGTGACGCCGGTATAGGCATTGACGCCGACTTCGACGAAATGCGCGCCGAACGTCGACTGCTCCACCGATTTGGCGAGGTCGCCATATTCGATCCCGTCCTCGACGACGATCTCGCCCGACTTGGCCGCCGCGCCGAGGGCAATGCTGTGCCCCCCCGATCGCACGTGGCCGTCGCTGAAGACGGCGTCGGCGGCGTCGACGCCGAGCCGCTGCGCGACGGTCGCGCGTAGCGTCATGCACGCCGCATACACGCCCGCGGTCGAGCTGTTCGCGCCCCACTGTCCGCCCGACCCCGACGACACCGGGAAGTCGGAGTCGCCGAGCCGGACGACGACCTTGTCGAGACCGACCCCCATCGTCTCGGCGGCGGTCTGCGCGATGATCGTGTAACTGCCGGTGCCGATGTCGGTCATGTCGGTCTCGACCGTGACGATGCCCCGGGCGTCGAGCCGGATGCGCGCCTTCGAAGCCCGGTTGATATTGCCGCGAAACGCTGTCGCAGTCCCCATGCCGATCAGCCACTGGCCGTCGCGGACCTGTGCCGGAATGGCATTGCGCCGCGACCAGCCGAACTTGTCGGCACCGAGGCGGAAACACTCGGTCAGCCGCCGCT
This sequence comes from uncultured Sphingomonadaceae bacterium, assembly GCA_964245955.1. Lineage (GTDB taxonomy): Bacteria > Pseudomonadota > Alphaproteobacteria > Sphingomonadales > Sphingomonadaceae > Polymorphobacter_B. The sequence continues at coordinate 2,080 of CAXTPH010000122.1, forward strand.
GCGAGAAGCGCTTTTCGGGCTTCATCGGGTCGACCTGCGTGTCGTTGATGATGCGGAACTCGATCGGATCGAGCTTCAATTTCTCCGCCATCTCGTCCATCGCGATTTCGAGCGCCATCAGGCCCTGCGCCTCGCCCGGCGCCCGCATCGCGTTGCCTTCGGGCAGGTCGAGCACCGCCAGCCGGCGGCTGAGCAGGCGGTTGGCGCCGGCATAAAGTAAGGCGCTCTGCGCGGTGACGGTCTCCGACTTGCCGCCGGGCAGGTCGCCGGTGCCGCTTTCGTGTGCGAAGGCCGTGATCGTGCCGTTCCGCTCGGCCCCGATGCGAATGTGCTGCACGGTCGCCGGGCGGTGCGTCGTGTTGTTCATCAGGAACGGGCGCGGCAGCGCGAGCTTGACCGGTCGCCCCGCCGCCTTGGCGCCGAGCGCGGCGAGCACGGCATCGGCGCGGACGAACAGCTTGCTGCCAAAGCCGCCGCCGACGAACGGGGAGACCAGCCGGATATTCTCTTTCGGCATGTTGAGCGTAAGCGCGAGATCGGTGCGGCCCCAGGCGACCATCTGGTTCGCATTCCAGATGGTCAACTTGTCGCCGTTCCATGCGGCGATCGACGCGTGCGGCTCGAGCATCGCATGACTCTGATCGGGCGTGGTGTAGCGCGCGTCGAACGTTACCGGTGCGGCCGCAAAAGCCGCGTCGAAGTCCCCGTAACGCTCGTCCTTCGGGGCGTGCTCGTGATCCCCGCTGCCGGCGTGCGGCGCGCTCTTGAGCGCCGCGGCGAGGTCGTACTGCCCCTTCCCGCGAACATAATCGACGCGAACGAGCATCGCCGCGGCGCGCGCCTCCTCGAAGGTCTCGGCGACGACCACCGCGATCGCCTGCTGATAATGTTCGATGTCGGGCCCAGCCAGCAGGTGCGCGGTATTGTGCGTGCCTTTGCCGAGCTTGCCCGCGGTCGCGGCGGTGACGATCGCGACGACGCCGGGCGCGGCCTTCGCGTCGGTCAGGTCGATCGACGCGATCCGTCCCGTCGCGATCGCGGAACCGACGACATAGCCATATGCCGCGTTCGGCACTTCGTCGTGCCATTCATAGGCGTATTTGGCGGTTCCGGTGGTCTTGCGCGGGCCGTCGACGCGGTCGGTTGCGCGGCCGATGACCTTGAGCCGATCGATCGGGTTGGCACCGGCGGGGGTGTCGAACTTCATGCTTTGGACTCCGCCATGACCGCCGCGAGCGTTCGCTCGACGAGAGGCACCTTGTACGCATTGTCAGGGGTCGGGCGGGCGTCCGCGAGCAGGCGCTTGGCGACTGCCCTCGGCCCGTGCGGCAACTCACCCTCGGCGGCCGCGTCGCGCCACGGTTTGGGCGCGATGCCACCAACCGCGACCCGGCCCGAGCCGTCGGGCTGGATCACCGCCGCGATCGACACGAGGGCATAGGCGTATGACGCCCGGTCGCGCACCTTGTGGTAGAAATGGCGCCCGCCGATCGGCTTGGGCAGTGTTATCGCGGTAATCAGTTCGCCGGGCGCGAGGTTGGTGTCGACCTGCGGAGTCTTCCCCGGCAGGCGGTGGAAGTCGGCGATCGGGATCGCCCGCGTCGTGCCCGCACCGTCGACCGATTCGACCGTCGCGTCGAGCACGCGCATCGCTACCGCCATGTCGCCCGGATAGGTGGCGATGCAGGCGTCGCTCGCGCCGATGATCGCCAGCTGGCGACTGATGCCGCCGATCGCGGCACAGCCCGAGCCGGGCTGGCGCTTGTTGCACGGCTGATTGATGTCGTAGAAATACGGGCAGCGCGTCCGCTGGAGCAGATTGCCCGCGGTCGTCGCCTTATTGCGCAGCTGGCCCGATGCGCCCGCGACGATTGCCCGGGTCAGGACGCCGTAATCGCGTCGGACCCGGGAGTCGGACGCCAGCGTCGTGTTGGTCACCAGCGCGCCGATCCGCAGGCCGCCGTCGGGCGTCGTCTCGATCCGGTCGAGCTTCAGTCCCCCGAGATCGACGAGGTGCTGCGGCGTCTCGATCTCGAGCTTCATCAGGTCGAGCAGGTTGGTCCCACCGGCGATATACTTCGCGCCCGGACGTTGGGCCGCCGCCGCCGCCTCGGCCGCGGTCGCCGGGCGCTCGTAGGTGAAGGGCTTCATGCCCGCTCTCCGGCGACTTCGGCCATGGCTTCGGCGATGTTCGAATAGGCCCCGCAGCGGCACAGATTGCCGCTCATCCGTTCGCGGATCTCGATATTGGTCGCCTCCGCCCGGGCCGTAAGGTCGGCCTGGACATGGCTCGGGACGTTGGCCCTGATCTCGGCCAGCACCGCCACCGCCGAACAGATCTGCCCGGGCGTACAGTAACCGCACTGAAAGCCGTCGTGCTTGATGAAGGCCGCCTGCATCGGGTGGAGATGGTCCGGTGTCCCGAGGCCCTCGATCGTCGTGACCGTGTCACCCTGATGCATTACCGCGAGCGACAGGCACGAATTGATCCGCACACCATCGACGATGACCGTGCATGCGCCGCACTGGCCATGATCGCAGCCCTTCTTGGTGCCGGTCAGATGGAGATGCTCGCGCAGCGCATCGAGCAGCGTCGTCCGCGTGTCGAGCGTCAGCCGCTCGACCTTGCCATTGACCGTGAACGAAACCGGCATCCGGGTCGGCGGCACCGGCGCTGCCGGCTGCGCTGGCCCCGCCGTCACGGCCGACGTCGCGCCGATTGCGACCACGGCCGCGGTCCCGGCGAGGGCCGCCCGACGCGACACGCTGAATTCCTTGGGTGGCACCATCGTTCGTGTTCCTGTGTGGCTACGCGAGCCCGGTCTGACTGCGGGCCGGCATCACGGCGACAGCGGATGGCTGTCGAATTATGCCGACGCCCGCTAGCGGCTCAGGCGCGCCCAGAGCGTATCAAGTGAATTGCCGAAACTTCGTTCCACGCCCGCGGCAGGTGACGATGCCTCGGACACGCTCGCTGTATCGCGCCGACTGACCCTGCGCGAGCGCCTGCGGATCAGAGAATGAACTTCGACAGGTCCATGTCGCGCGCGATGTCGCCAAGCTCGCGTTCGACATAGGCCGCGTCGACCGTCACCGTCTCACCGCCCCGCTCGCTCGCGTCGAAGCTGATGCCTTCGAGCAGTTTCTCGCAGACCGTCTGCAGCCGCCGCGCGCCGATGTTCTCGACCGCGTCGTTGACCTGCGCCGCGGTCGCCGCGATCGCCTCGATGCCGTCGACGGTGAAGTCGAGAGTGACACCTTCGGTCGCGAGCAGTGCGGTATATTGCCGGATCAGCGACGCCTCGGTCTCGGTCAGGATGCGGACGAAGTCGTCCTTGGTCAGGCCCTTCAGCTCGACGCGGATCGGCAGCCGCCCCTGCAGCTCGGGCAGCAGGTCCGACGGGCTCGAGACGTGGAACGCGCCGCTCGCGATGAACAGCATGTGGTCGGTCTTGACCGGGCCGTACTTGGTCGCGACCGTCGTGCCCTCGATCAGCGGCAGCAGGTCGCGCTGGACGCCCTCGCGGCTGACCGACCCGCCGCGGACGTCGCTGACCGCGATCTTGTCGATCTCGTCGAGGAAGACGATGCCGTTCTGCTCGGCCGACCGGACCGCCTCGCGGTTGATGTCGTCGCTGTCGAGGCGCTTGTCGCTCTCTTCGGCGACGAGGACGTCCCACGCCGCCTCGACGGTCATCTTCCGCCGCTTGGTCTTGCCCGCCATCTTGCCGAACATCTCGCCGAGGTTGATCATGCCGACCTGCCCCGGCTGCATCCCCGGCATCTCGAACGGTGTGCCGCCCGAATCCTCGACCTCGATCTCGATCTCGCGGCCCTTGAGGTTGCCGTCGTAGAAGCGCTGCTTGAACGCCTGCCGCGTCGCCTCGCTTGCATCCTTGCCGACGAGGACGTCGAGCAGGCGCGCCTCGGCGGCGGCCTCGGCCTTGTCGCGGACGCTCGCGCGCTTGCCCTCGCGGATCAGCCGGATCGATTCCTCGACGAGGTCGCGGACGATCGAGTCGACGTCGCGCCCGACATAGCCGACCTCGGTGAACTTGGTCGCCTCGATCTTGAGGAACGGCGCCTCGGCGAGCTTCGCCAGCCGGCGGCTGATCTCGGTCTTGCCGCAGCCGGTCGGGCCGATCATCAGGATATTCTTCGGGGAGACCTCGTCGCGGAGATCGTCGCCAAGGCGCTGTCGCCGCCAGCGGTTACGAAGCGCGACCGCGACTGCGCGCTTGGCGTCGCCCTGACCGACGATGTAGCGGTCGAGCGCGGCAACGATGGCGCTCGGGGTCAGAGCGTCGAACCCCGCGGGCGGGTCGATGGGGGCCATCACGTTCATCCGATCGACTCCAGAGTGACATTATCGTTGGTGTAGACGCAGACCTCGGCGGCGATGCGCATCGCGGTGCGGGCGATCGTCTCGGCGTCCTGGTCGGTTTCGCTCAGCGCGCGCGCCGCGGCGAGCGCATAATTGCCCCCCGACCCGATCGCGGCGACGCCGTGGGTCGGTTCGAGGACGTCGCCGGTCCCGGTCAGGATCAACGTCACATCCTTGTCGGCGACGATCATCATCGCTTCGAGGCGGCGCAGGTAGCGGTCGGTCCGCCAGTCCTTGGCAAGTTCGACCGCGGCGCGGGTCAACTGCCCGGGGAAGCGATCGAGCTTCGCCTCGAGCCGTTCAAACAGGGTGAAGGCGTCGGCGGTCGCGCCGGCGAACCCGGCGATGACGCTGCCGTCCTTGCCGAGGCGGCGGACCTTTTTCGCGTTCGCCTTCATCACCGTCTGACCGGCGGTGACCTGGCCGTCACCGGCAACGACGACGCGGCCGTTCTTGCGCACCGACACGATCGTCGTGCCGTGCCAGTCGGGAAATTCTGCCATGTGGAGGAAGGTGCTTTCGGACAAATGGGGAGTGGTTATTCCCAATGTAGGAAGCGTGCGCGTGTCGTGAAGCCCCTGCGAATTGCGCGCTCCCCGACCTTTCGGAAACACCCGAAAAGCGCTACATGAACACCTTACCGTTCAGGAGACCACGCCATACCACCCCCCATGACCCGCCGTCCGCAGAATGCGCCGGTGCCAATGAACGGCCCGCGCTACGATGAATTCATCACCGTGCCGAAGGTGCGCGTGATCGACCAGGACGGCGAAAATCTCGGTGTTCTCTACACCAAGGAAGCGATCGCCACCGCGCACGAAGTCGGGATGAACCTCGTCGAGGTGTCGCCGGGCGCCGATCCGCCGGTGTGCAAGATCCTCGACGTCGGCAAGTTCAAATACGAAGCGCAGAAGAAGGCGGCAGCGGCACGCAAGAACCAGAAGACGCAGGAGATCAAGGAGATCAAGATGCGTCCGAACATCGACGATCACGATTACGACACCAAGATGAAGGCGGTTCAGCGCTTCATCGAGGAAGGCGACAAGGTCAAATTGACCCTCCGCTTTCGTGGCCGCGAACTCAGCCACGGGGAGCTCGGCCTGCGCCTGCTCGAACGCGTCCGCGACGATGCCGTCGACTATGCCAAGGTCGAGCAGCTGCCGAAGATGGAAGGTCGGCAGATGCTGATGGTCATCGCCCCGCGGTGAAGTCGCTTCCAGCCGTGCTCGGATTGATCGTGATCGCCGTCGTCGCCACGGCGGTGGCAAGTGGTC
>CAXTPH010000123.1:0-7689 GCA_964245955.1 uncultured Sphingomonadaceae bacterium
GGATCGCCATGTCGGCGATGTCGTGCATCTCGTCCTGGCTCGCCCAGCCGAACGCCGAGATATGTTCGTCGGTGATCAGCGGGTCGCCGAGCGCGTCGTCCTTATAATAATATTCGATGATCGTCCGCGGCAGCGCGGTGCCTTCCTCGAGCCCGAAGCGCTTGGCGAGGCTGCCGGCGACGACGTTCCTGACGACGACCTCGATCGGCACGATCTCGACCTGGCGAACGAGCTGTTCGCGCATGTTGAGGCGGCGGATGAAGTGCGTCGGGATGCCGATCGTCGCCAGCATCGTGAACAGATGCTCGGAGATGCGGTTGTTCAGCACGCCCTTGCCGCTGATCGTGCCCTTCTTCTGGGCATTGAAGGCGGTGGCATCGTCCTTGAAATACTGGATGATCGTGCCGGGCTCGGGACCCTCGTACAGGATCTTGGCCTTGCCTTCGTAGATCTGGCGGCGGCGGGACATGGGCGTCGTCCTCCTTGGGCGTCTTCCGGACCTGGGCGCCGCTGCCCGGGTCCGCGGAATGAAAGCGCCCCGGCACGGGCGGTTCGCGCGCGGCCGGGGCTGAATATCGGATATAGCGCGGGGCGGGGCGGCTGACAATGACGCCGCCACCTACTCGCGAGTTGAACGCGCGCGCGCCCGGCTCTATCTGTGGGGTTCGGCCAGCCAAGGACACCCGCCCCGCCATGACGACTTTCGACGAACGCGAAGCGGGTTTCGAGGCGAAGTTCACCCACGACGCCGACGTCGAGTTCAGGGTCGTCGCGCGCGCCAACAAACTTCTTGGCCGCTGGGCCGCAGCCAAGCTTGGGCTCGTCGGCGATGCGATCGAGGATTATGCACGCGAGGTCGTGCATACCGAGTTCACCGCGCCGGGGCACGAGGATGTCATCGGCAAGGTCACCACCGATCTCGCCGTGCATGGCGTGACGTCGGCCGATGTCACAGCGGCCCACGCCGCCGCCATGGCCGAGGCGCGCCACCAGATCATGGACGCCTGAGCATGGCGATGACAGCAGTCGACATCGAGGCGGCGATCGTCGCCGCGCTGCCCGATGCGCAGGTGACGATCACCGACCTCGCCGGCGACGGCGATCATTATAGCGCGCGTGTCGTGTCGGCCGCGTTCGCCGGGCTGCCGCGCGTCCGCCAGCACCAACTCGTCTACAACGCCCTCGGCGGCCGGATGGGGGGCGTCCTCCACGCGCTCCAGCTGACGACCGCCCTTCCCGAAGGAGCTTCTGCATGAGCGATATCCACGCCAAGATCGCCGCCCTCGTCGGCGGTACCGATGTCGTCCTGTTCATGAAGGGGACGCCGCTGTTTCCACAGTGCGGCTTCTCGTCGAGCGCGATCGGTATCCTCGAACGCCTCGGCGTCGACTATGAGACCGTCGACGTCCTCGCCGACCCCGAGGTCCGCGCCGGCATCAAGGAATACAGCGACTGGCCGACCGTGCCGCAGCTCTACGTCAAGGGCGAGTTCGTCGGCGGCTCGGACATCATGATGGAGATGTACCAGTCGGGCGAGCTCGCAACGATGGTGGCCGAAAAGGGCGTCGCCCGCGCCGCCTAAGGCGCGATCATGGCCTATACCCTCCCGATCGCCGCGCTGTGGCGGGATACCTTCGCCGCGGCGCGGACCGGCATGTCGCTCTACCTTCCGCTGGCGGCGGCGTTCGTCCTGCTGCCGGGGGTGGCGATCGACCTGTTCGGGCCGGCGCTGCCGAAGTCGCCCGCCGGCCTGACGCCGCACGTCGTCTTCGTCACCCTCGTCGTGCCGTCGCTGATCGGCGTCGTCGCGCAGGCGGCGATCATCCGGCTGGCGATCGACCGCGCGCGCGGCATCGACCGGTCGGTCGGTGAGGCGCTGCTGATGGCGCTGCGGCTGTGGCCGCTGCTCGTGGTCGCGCTGTTCATCGCCGGGGTGCCGATCGGCGCGGGGCTGCTGCTGTTCGTCGTTCCCGGCCTGTACATGGCGGGGCGACTGGCGCTGGCGATGCCGCTCGTCGTCGACGGCCTCGGTTCGCCGGTCGCGGCGGTCAAGCGGAGCTGGGAGATGACCGACGGCAACGGCTGGCGGATCATCGCCTTCCTCATCCTGTGGACGGGCTGGTTCCTCGCGCTGTCGGCGATCGCGGCGGTGATCGGCGGCGGCATCGCGACCGCGCTGAGCGGCCTCGGCGCCGGCGCGGCGGGGGCGGTGGTCGCCAGCACGATCGGCGGCATCGTCGGCGCGCTGTTCACCGTGTTCAACGCGGTCGGCGTCGCGCAGGTCTACGTGCGGATGCGCGCCGCGTGAGGCAACCGCCGCAGCGCGACCGCGTTGTCTAGGCTTGCTGTCAGCGGAGCGCACGATGACCGACATGACCCTGACCGAGCTTGCGAAGAAGATGAAGGACATCGATTTCGCGATGCTGTTCACGCGCGCCGCCGACGGCAACCTCGGGGGCCGGCCGATGAGCAACAACGGCGATGTCGAGTTCGACGGCGACGCCTACTTCTTCAGCTTCGACAGCGCGCACAGCGTTTCCGATATCGAACGCGAGCCCAAGGTGGCGCTCTCGTATCAGGGCAAATCGGGCCTGCTGGGCAAGCCGCCGCTGTTCGTCGCGGTCGAGGGGACCGGGTCGATCATCCGCGACAAGGCTGAGTTCGCCGCGCATTGGGTGCCCGATCTCGAACGCTGGTTCACCGACGGGATCGACACGCCGGGTCTCGCGCTGATCAAGGTCAGCGCGACGCGGATCCATTATTGGGCGGGCGAGGACGAGGGCGAAGTCCCGGTCGGGTGATCGGTCGAGCGACGCCCGACGCCGCGCTGGTCAGTCCCAGCGCGCCAGCGGCGGCAGGCTCATCAGGATCGCATCGACATTGCCACCGGTCTTGAGGCCGAAGGTCGTGCCGCGGTCGTAGACGAGGTTGAATTCGGCGTAGAGGCCGCGGTAGCGCAGCTGGGCCACGCGTTCCTCCTCGGTGAAGGCGTCGTGCAGGTGCCGCCGCACGATCATCGGGAAGGTGGCGAGCAGCGTCCGCCCGACATCCTGGGTAAAGGCGAAGTTGGCGGCGAAATCGCCCTCGAGATGATCGTAGAAGATGCCGCCGACGCCGCGGTTGCGGCCGCGGTGGGGGACGTGGAAATACTCGTCGCACCATTTGTCGAAGCGTTCGTAATAATCGCTGCCGTGGGCGTCGCAGGTCGCCTTGAACGCCGCCTTGAAGTCGGCGGTGTCGGCGGCGACCGGCAGTGCCGGGTTGAGGTCGGCGCCCCCGCCGAACCAGCGCTTGGTCGTGACGAGGAAGCGCGTGTTCATGTGCACCGCCGGCACATGCGGGTTCGCCATGTGCGCGACGAGGCTGATGCCGGTGGCGAAAAAGCGCGGGTCGGCGCCGGCGCCGTTGATCGACTTGGCGAACTCGGGCGCGAACTCGCCGAACACGGTCGAGGTGTTGACCCCGACCTTCTCGAACACCCGCCCCTTCATCACCGACATGACGCCGCCGCCGCCGGGCGCGCCGGTCGCGTCGGGCCGGTCCCACGCAGTCCGTTCGAACCGCCCGGCGGGGGCGGGTCCGTCACCTTCGTCCTCGAGGGTTTCGAAGGCGGTGCATAGCTGATCGCGAAGCGACTGGAACCACGCCTGCGCGGCAAGCTGTTCGGCGTCGAGGTCGGGAGGAGTGGTCATGCCCCCCCTCCTAGCCAATGGCAGCGCTATGCGAAAGCGGGTGTACAAGGGGTTGGAGCGGGGTGGCTCTGGGGTTGAATGCGGACGTTGCGTTTTGCAGCCGATGGCTCGACACTATAGCGTGTGACCAGCAGGTAGATTTATGGCAGCACCGATCTCGACTGACGAGTTGGAGTTGTTGCTGGCGTCGGTCGAGGATGCGTCCAATGCCTGGATGCGTGGTGATGCCGCTCCCTATTTGGCGCTCAGCAGTCAATCTGACGACTACACAATCATGGGGCCTTTCGGCGGACCGACAGCAAGAGGCTTCAAGGTCTATTCACAGCGAGCGCCGCAGGTCGCGCAAAATTTCCGAAACGGCGCATCCAAGGTCCATCTCGTTGAGCACTATGCGTCAGGCGATCTTCTGGTCCTCGTGATGGAAGAGGAACAGCAGGGAGAACTCGCGGGTGGCCGCGAACAACCTTGGTCGCTTAGGGTAACTCAGGTCTGCAGGCGAGAAGCCGGCGAGTGGAAGATCGTCCATCGACACGCGGATCCGCTTGTTCGAATTCGATCGATCGCAGAGGCTGCAAGCCTCGCCGTAGATTAGCTTACTTGGACGTCCGCGACCGGACGCGTCGGGCCCTTCGCCACGGGCAGTCGACAGAAAATGCTGTCCTACACGGTGATCTTTCTGGCATTTTCCGCCCCCCGATTCGATGATCGTGACGGGAGAATGCAAAGTAATATGCGGGCGTCGTTCGCGACCGGCGGGACAAAGCGAATAGGTGTCTCGGGGATCGCCTTCGGTGTAAACTTTGTAGGATTTGCCAGGCCAAAGCCGCGGTCCGGGTCATATAAGGATATCTTTATACTTGCTCCGCCGACGGTTGGCGGCTAGGGGCGGCGCAACCTTTCCGGAGCATCGCATCATGGCCACCCAGCCCGTCGACACCCTGCACGACTACGTCATCGCCGACATCGGCCTCGCCGGCTTTGGCCGCCGCGAGATCGACATCGCCGAGACCGAGATGCCCGGGCTGATGGCGCTGCGCGAGGAATTCGGCACGACCAAGCCGCTGACCGGCGCGCGGATCACCGGCTCGCTGCACATGACGATCCAGACCGCAGTGCTGATCGAGACGCTGACCGCCTTGGGCGCCGAGGTCCGCTGGGCGACGTGCAACATCTATTCGACGCAGGACCATGCCGCCGCCGCGATCGCCGCGTCGGGCGTGCCGGTGTTCGCGATCAAGGGCGAGAGCCTCGCCGATTATTGGGACTATGTCGGGCGCATCTTCGACTGGGGCGATGCCACCTGCAACATGATCCTCGACGACGGCGGCGATGCGACGATGTTCGCGCTGTGGGGCGCCAAGCTCGAAGCCGGGCAGACGATGCCCGAGCCCGAGAACGAGGAAGAGATCGAGATGCAGCGCGCGCTCAAGGCGTATGTCGCCGCGCGCCCCGGCTACCTCACCGAGACGGTGAAGAACATCAAGGGCGTGTCGGAAGAGACCACCACCGGCGTCCACCGCATGTACGCGATCGCCAAGAAGGGCGAGCTGCCGTTCCCCGCGATCAACGTCAACGACAGCGTCACCAAGTCGAAGTTCGACAACCTCTACGGCTGCAAGGAAAGCCTCGTCGACGCGATCCGTCGCGGCACCGACGTTATGCTCGCCGGCAAGGTCGCGACCGTCGCCGGGTTCGGCGATGTCGGCAAGGGTTCGGCGCAGTCGCTCCGCAACGGCGGCGCGCGCGTGCTGGTGACCGAAGTCGATCCGATCTGCGCGCTGCAGGCGGCGATGGAGGGCTTCGAGGTCGTGACGATGGAGGAGGCGGTCACCCGCGCCGACATCTTCGTCACCGCCACCGGCAACGCCGACGTCATCACCGCCGACCACATGGCGGGCATGAAGAACATGGCGATCGTCTGCAACATCGGTCACTTCGACAGCGAGATCCAGATCTCGGCGCTGTCGAACTACAAGTGGACCGAGGTCAAGCCGCAGGTCGACCTCGTCGAGTTCCCTGACGGCAAGCAGATCATCATCCTGTCGAAGGGCCGCCTCGTGAACCTCGGCAACGCCACCGGCCATCCGAGCTTCGTCATGTCGGCCAGCTTCACCAACCAGACGCTGGCGCAGATCGAGCTGTTCACCCGCCCCGAGCAGTACAAGAACGAGGTTTATGTCCTGCCCAAGCACCTCGACGAGAAGGTCGCCGCGCTCCACCTCGACAAGCTCGGCGTCAAGCTGACCAAGCTGTCGGCGAAGCAGGCGGGCTATATCGGCGTGCCGGTCGAGGGACCGTTCAAGCCGGACCACTACCGCTACTAGGATGATCCTCGACGAAGCCGGGATGGCGGCGATGGCGACGGCGCTCGCCGCCACCCTCCGCCCCGGCGACGTCGTCGCGCTGTCGGGCGACCTCGGCGCGGGCAAGACGACCTTCGCCCGTGGCGTCCTGCGCGGGCTCGGCTGGACCGGCGAGGTGCCGTCGCCGTCGTTCACCCTCGTCCAGACCTACGACACCGTGCCGCCGGTGTGGCACGTCGATCTCTACCGGCTCGACTCGGCGGACGAGGCGGAGGCGCTCGGGCTCGACGACGTCTGGGACGAGGCGGCGGTGCTGATCGAATGGCCTGAGCGGCTCGGCGATCGGCTGCCGTCATCGGCGCTGTGCCTCCGCCTCGACGGTGCGGGCGACAGCCGCCGCTTGACAGCGACCGTGCCGAAGTCATGGGAGGGGCGATGGCCCCCACCTTCAAGAGCAGCATGATTCCCCCGGCGACCGCGCCCGCCTTTCTCGCGGCGAATGGCTGGGCCGGGGCCGAAATCCGGCCGCTCGCCGGCGACGCCTCGTTCCGCCGCTACTTCCGGATCGTCGACGGCGACCGCACCGCGGTGCTGATGGACGCACCGCCGGCGACCGAGGACAGCCGTCCGTTTCTGGCCGTCGGCGGGCACCTCGCGGCGATGGGCTTCTCCGCGCCGCAGCCGATCGGAGTCGATCTCGACGCCGGGCTGATCCTGCTCGAGGACTTCGGCGACGACCGGCTGACCCCGGTGCTCGCCGCCGAGCCCGAGCGCGAGGCGGCGATCTACGCGCAGGCGATCGACCTGCTCGCCGCGCTCCACGACGAGCCCGCGCCGCCGCTCGCGCCTTATGCCGAGACCGAGATGCTGCGCGAGGTGCGGTTGTTCGCGGAGTGGTATCTGCCCGCGGTCGGCGTGGCCGAGGCTCCGGGCTACGACGCCGCCTGGGCCGAGGCGTGGCCGGCGGTCGTCGCGGCGACCGCGGCGGCGCCGGTGCTGACGCTGCGCGACTATCACGCCGACAATCTGATGCTGCTCGACCGCCCGGGATTGCGCGGGCTCGGGCTGCTCGACTTCCAGGACGCGCTTGCCGGCCACCCGGCGTACGACCTCGTCTCGCTGCTCCAGGACGCGCGCCGCGACGTGCCGCGCGACCTCGAGGCGGCGATGATCGACCGCTACGTCGCGGCGCGCGGCATCGCCGATGTTGCCGGCTTCCGCGCCGCCTACGAAATCCTCGGCGCGCAGCGGAACACCAAGATCATCGGCATCTTCACCCGGCTGCGCGACCGAGACGGGCGGACCGGCTATGTCGAGCGCCTGCCGCGGATGTGGCGGCTGCTCGAGGGCAATCTCGCCCATCCTGCGCTCGCTCCGGTTCGCGACTGGTTCGACGCCAACGTGCCGGTGGCGGCGCGCGCGGCGGCGTGGACGTGACGAGGTTCGCCGCCCCGCTCGCGCTGCGCCCGGCGGTCGCCGCTGCGGTGCCATCGACCGCGATGGTGCTGTCGGCGGGGCTCGGCAAGCGGATGCGGCCGCTGACCGCGACCCGGCCGAAGCCGCTGGTCGAGGTCGCCGGGCGCAGCCTGCTCGACCGCGCGCTCGACCATCTCGCCGCCGCCGGGGTCGCCCGCGCCGTCGTCAACGTCCATTACTTCGCCGAGCAGGTCGAGGCGCACCTCGCCGGCCGCCGC
>CAXTPH010000124.1:0-7646 GCA_964245955.1 uncultured Sphingomonadaceae bacterium
GGTCCTGACCGAGGCCGAGAAACTGCTCGCCCGGTTCGACGACCCTAATCTCGAGACCTCGAACCTGCTTTGGCTGCGCAGCGCGGTCGCCGCCGAGCGCGGGCGGGTCGCGTCGCGGCTCGGTGACGTCGCCACCGCGCGCAAGGCCTATGCCGAGTCGACCGAACGCCTCGACCGCTCGACGATCTACACCGACACTCCGCTCGTCGCGCAGCGCCGGCTCGATTACGCCGGCTTCCTCGCGCGGCAGGGCGACCGCAAGGAGGCGCGAATCCAGTACGAACGCGCGCTCGATGTGCTGAAACGCGCCGGGCCGTCGACGTCGTCGGGCGTGTCGGGGCTCGAGGGCTATTTCGGTGTCCTCGCCGCCGACATCGCTGCGGGCGGCACCGCGGCGGAGGCGGCGCGCGCGCAGTTCTTCCTCGCCTCGCAGTTCATCGCCCCGCCCGCGGTCGCGGCGCAGATTGCCCAGATCCAGAAGATTTTCGAGAGCGGATCGAGCGACGCCGCGGTCCGCGCCAAGGCGCTCCAGGACCTCGACCGCGAATCGCGGGTCCTCGCGACGCGCCTCGCCAGTCTGCCCGATACCGCGGTCAAGGATCGCGCTCAGGTCCGCGCCGACCTCGACGCCGCTGAGGCGCGTGCGGTCCAGGTCCGCACCGAGCTCGCCGGCGACCAGCAGTATCAGCAGGCGAGCGATTCGATCGCGACGCTCGCCGAACTCCAGGCCGCGCTCAAGCCGGGCGAGGCGTATGTCAAACTCCTGACTTTGCCGGCGACGACCTATGTCCTCGTCGCGACGCACACCGCGTCGGCGGTCTATGCGGCGGGACTGTCGACGCCCGACCTGACCAAGCTCGCACTCGATATCCGCGCGTCGATCGACGGCAATACCGCGCCCGACGGCCGGGTCATCCCGCTTGTGTTCGACGTCCCCGGCGCGTTCAAGCTCTACGATGCGCTGCTTGGCCCCGGGCGCGACCTGCTTGCCGGGGCGACGACGCTGGTCACCGAACCGACCGGCGCGATGACCCAGCTGCCGTTCGGGGTCCTCGTCGCCGACCAGGCGAGCGTCGACGCCTTTGCGGTGTCGGTGATGAAGAATTCGCGCGACTATAGCCAGGTCCGCTTTCTCGCGAGCGCGGTCGACCTCGATACGACGGTGTCGCCGCGCTCGTTCCTCGTTGCGCGGACGCAGAAGGCGTCGCGCGCGCACCTGCCGTACCTCGGCTTCGGCTTCCACGCGGTGCCGAATGCGACCGAGCTGGCGGCGGTGCCCGACCGCGGCGCGTTCGCCGGGCGCTGCGCCGCACGCGCCGATGCGCTGCGCCAGGGCTTCCGGTCGCTGCGCCCGATCGGCGCGAAGGAACTCGCGGCGGCGGCGGCGGTGATGGGACCGGGCAGCAAGCTGGTCGAGGGTGCCGACTTCTCCGACGCGGCGCTGACCGCGAACAATGCCACGACCAAGGGCTACCGCGATTTCGCCGTCGTCCATTTCGCGACGCACGGCCTGAAGGAGGGTGAACTCGACTGCGACAGTCCGCCGGCGTTGATCACCTCGATCGCCGACTCGGGGAGCTCCGATGGGCTGCTGAGCTTCGAGGAAATCGCCAATATCAGCCTCGACGCCAACCTCGTCGTCCTGTCGGCGTGCAACACCGCCGCCGAGACGACCGCGTCGCGTGCGAGTGGCTCGGGCATTCGCGTCCGCCAGGGCCAGGCGCAGACGCTCAACGGCCTCGTCCGCGCGTTCCTCGTCGCCGGCAGTCGCGCCGTGCTGACCACCCACTGGGCGATCCCCGACAGCTTCAAGACCCGCGACGGCCGCCAGGTCCCGGCGTCGACCCAGCTGGTCGAAACGCTGTTCAAGTCGGGCGCGAGCGAGTCGATCGGCGACTCGCTCAAGACCGCGCAGTCGCAGATGATCCACAATCCGGAAACCTCGCACCCCTATTACTGGGGGGCGTTCGCGCTGGTCGGCGACGGTGCCCGGTCGATGCTCGCTCGCGCGTCCTGAACGAAAGACTGCCAGTGGCCGTTGACTTCGACAAACTCAGTGCCCCGATCAGCGACGACGCGCCGGTCGGCCCCGACCTGCGCGACGATCCGGCATTCCGCGATATCGAGGACGCGCCGGGCGAGTTCGCCGGTCAGAACGCCGGCGACCTGCGCAAGGTCATCAACCGCTGCGTCGAATTCCTCGAAAAGACCAAGGACCAGATGCCGGCGATCGTCGCGGTCCAGGCCGCGGTCCGCGCCGGCGATTACGATGTCGCCAACGCCGCGCTCCAGCTGATCAAGAGCTTCGGCGACCTGTATTGGGACGATTTCCACCCGGGTCCGGCCGAAGAGATGGCGATCGGGCGGGTCAATGAGCTGTCGGCGCTGTCGCGTCCGGCGGCGTTGATCCTGCCGCTGCAGCGCGCCGGCCTCGCCAAGATGCCGGCGCCGTCGACGGTCGAGTTCAATACCGCGATGCTGACGCAGGCGGCGGCGCCGGTGCTCGAATGGACGAGCGACAACGAGACCGCGCTCGGTGCAAAGATCGAGAGCGGTGCGATGACGACCGTCGCCGCGAAGGCGATGAAGGCGACGCACGAAGGCGCGCGGATGCTGCGGACGATCATGCGCTCGATCGCGCCGGCGGCGCTCGCCGCCGATCGCGCCGCGGGGGCCGGCGAGGACGACAGCGTCGACGCGGGACAGGCCGCTGCCCTCGCGGTCGTACTGCGTCGCCAGGTCGCCGCCGCCGCGACGCCGCTCAAGGCGATGTCGGACGTGCTGTACGACATCATGGCGATCTATGACGCGCACTCGGTCGACTCGCCGAGCTTCGGGCCGGTGATCGCGCAGCTCAAGGCGACCGATACCGCCATCGAGGGCTTCCTCAGCGCCTTTCCCGACCCCGCCGATCTGCCCGAGGTCGCGGCGGTCGAGGCCGAATCACCCGGGGTAGCGGCCCCCGGGAGCGCCCCGCGCCCCGCCGCCTTCTCGGCCGGGACGCCGCAGTCGCGCGCCGATGTCGAAGCCGCAATCGAGGCGATCTGCCGATTCTATACGCAAAACGAGCCGTCGAGCCCGGTCCCGCTGATGCTGCGCCGGGTTCAGACATGGAATCACAAAGACTTCATCGACTTAATCAAAGAAATTGCGCCAAATGGCGCTGATGAGGTAACGAGGCTCTTGGCAATTTCGAGCGAGTAGCGCAGTGTCCGCGCGAGACGCGACTCCGCCGGGATGCAGTCGCGTGTATTGAGCAGGGGAGGCGAAGATGGCGCAGGACGGTCAGAAGTTTATCAAGCGTAACCGCGCGCCGCGGGTCCACATCGAATACGAGGTTGCGACCTACGGGTCAGTCGAGAAGGTCGCGCTTCCCTTCGTCATGGGCATCATGTCCGACTTGTCGGGCAAGTCCGAGAAGGAAAAGAAGGCGATGGCGGAGCGCGACTTCTCCAATGTCGACATGGACAATTTTGGCGAGTTCCAGAAGTCGATCGCCCCACGCGCTGCTTTCTTCGTCGACAACAAGTTGACTGGCGAGGGCAAGATCGCGGTCGATCTGACCTTCAACACGATGGATGATTTCACGCCCGGCCGGGTCGCCGAACAGGTGCCCGCGACGGCGAAGCTGCTCGAGGCCCGGCGCCAGCTGTCCGATCTGCTTGCCTATATGGACGGCAAGGACAAGGCCGAGGGCGTGATCGACCAGCTGCTGCGCAATCCCGACCTTCTGTCGACGCTTGCGGCCGAATCAAAGGGCCGCTCGGCGGCCGACGCTTAAGTCTTAGGGGGAATTTATGGCGAGCGATCCCGCAGCACTTGCACAGTCCGGCGCGCCGGCAGCCGAAGTCACGACCGACGACTTTTCGGCGCTTCTTCAGAGGGAGTTCAAGCCGCGGAGCGACGAGGCCAAGAGCCGCGTCGAGATGGCGGTGCGGACGCTCGCCGAGCAGGCGCTCGCCGGCTCGAGCGTCATGCCCGGCGACGTCATCGGCACGATCGAGAGCATGATCTCGTCGCTCGACCGGACGCTGACCGAGCAGGTCAACGTCATCATCCACAATGAGGAGTTCCAGGCGCTCGAGTCGGCGTGGCGCGGACTCCAGTACACTGTGTTCAATACCGAGACGTCGACCGACCTCAAGATCAAGGTCATGAACGTCTCGAAGGACGAGCTCCGGAAGATGTTCAGCAGCTACCGCGGCGCTTCTTGGGACCAGAGCCCGTTGTTCAAGCGCGTCTACGAGCAGGAGTTCGGCCAGCTCGGCGGTCAGCCGTACGGTTGCCTCGTCGGCGACTATTACTTCAGCCAGAGCCCGACCGACGTCGAAGTTCTCGAGGGCATGGCCAAGGTCTCGAGCGCGAGCCACGCGCCGTTCATCTCGGGCACCTCGCCGCAGCTGTTCGGCATGGAGAGCTGGCAGGACCTGACCAAGCCGCGCGATCTCGGCAAGATCTTCGACACGCCCGAATATGCCGCGTGGCGCTCGCTGCGCGCGAAGGACGACTCGCGCTACATCGCGCTGACGATGCCGCGGGTGCTTGCGCGCAAGCCGTACGGCGCGACGTCGGAGCCGGTCGAACAGTTCGCCTTCGAGGAGGACACCGGCGGCGATCACGACAAGTATAACTGGATGAACGCCGCGCACGCGATGGCGGTCCGGATCACGTCGGCGCACAAGGAATTCGGCTGGTGCACGCGCATCCGCGGCGTCCAGTCGGGCGGCACGGTCGAAGGCCTGCCGACGGCGATGTTCCCGACCGACGAGGGCGACACCGCGGTCAAGTGCCCGACCGAGGTCGCGATCAGCGACCGGCGCGAGGGCGAGCTGTCGGCGGCCGGGCTGATCGGGCTGATCCACCGCAAGAATACTGACCAGGCGACGTTCATCGGCGGGCAGACGCTGCATCAGCCGAAGGAATATGTCGACAAGGGCGCGACCGCGAACGCCCGACTGTCGGCGCGGCTGCCGTATCTGTTCACCAGCGCGCGTTTTGCCCATTATCTCAAGTGCATGGTGCGCGACTGGGTCGGCGGCACGCCGACGGTCGATCAGCTCCAGCGCCGGCTGCAGGACTGGGTCAACCTCTACGTCGACGGCATGCCCGACATGTCGAGCGAAGAGCAAAAGGCGCGTCAGCCGCTCAAGGCCGCCGCGATCGACCTGACCGAGGACGAGGAAAATCCCGGCTATTACCGTGCCAGCTTCCAGTTCGTGCCGCACTTCCAGATGGAAGGCATGGATATCTCGCTCAGCATGACGTCTTCGCTCCGCCAGGCAGGGGGGTAAGCCTCGGCAAGATGAGCGCGTTACAATTTCCCCAGAAGGAGAAGAGTTATGGCCGTTGATATGTTTCTCAAAATCGCCGAGGCGCCCGGTGAATCGAAGGGTGCCAACCATGTCGGCGAGATCGACATTCTCGCCTGGTCGTGGGGCCTGAGCCAGAACGGCTCGACCCATGCGGGCACGGGTGGCGGTGCCGGCAAGGTGAACGTCCAGGATTTCTCGTTCACCAAATACGTCGACAAGTCGTCGCCGAAGCTCGGGCTGCTGTGCTGCAACGGCCAGCACCTCAAGGAAGCGATCCTCACCGTCCAGAAGGCCGGCAAGGATCCCGTTCCCTACGTCAAGATCACCTACAACGAGTTCATCGTGTCGTCGATCAGCATGGGCGGCTCGGGCGGTGAAGATCGCCTGACCGAGAACGTGACGTTCAACTTCGCCAAGGTGAAGTACGAATACACGCCGCAGAAGGACGATGGCACGAAGGACGTCGTCGTCCCGTTCACCTGGGATATCCCGAAGAACGCGGCGACGTAAGAACCGACGCGGGGGAGTTCGAGCATGGAAGCGCAGGAACTGCTCCGCTCGGGCGATCTCGCCGGCGCGCGTGCGATGTTGGCGGAGGAGCTTCGGCGGACTCCGGGCGACTCGCGCGCGCGCCAGTTTTTCTGGCAGTTGATCGCGGTCGCCGGCGATTGGGACAAGGCGGCGACACAATTGCGCGCGCTGGCTGCCGCGGATCCCAAGGCGATGATGATGGCCAACGTCTTCGGGCAGGCGCTCGGGGCGATGAAGACCCGCGACGCGGTGTTCGCCGGCAAGGAGCGCCCGGCTTCGCTCGTCGGCAGCGAGCCGTGGGTCGAAGGGCTGCTCGACGCGCTGCACGCAACGACGACGCTCGCGCCCGATGCCGCGGCGCGTAGCGAGGCCGCGCTCGCCGCTGCGCCCGCCACGCCGGGCATGCTCGACGGCGAGCGCTTCGAATGGATCGCCGACGCCGACATGCGCTTCGGCCCGATGCTCGAGGTGATCGTCGGCGATGCTTATGGCTTCGTGCCGTTCGCCGCGATGACCCGGGTCAAGGCGAAGGAGCCCGAGGACCTGCGCGACTTCGTCTTCCACGCCGTCGAGATTGAGCTCCGGTCGGGACAGACGTCGCTGGCGCTGGTGCCGGTCGTCTATCCGGGGACGCAAAGGCACAACAAGCCGCAGCTCAACCTCGCGCGCGCGACCGAATGGATCGACGAAGGCGGCGGCGAGGTCGGGATCGGCCAGCGGCTGCTGACGACCGACACGTCCGAGATCGAATTTCTGGCGTTGCGCGACCTTCGACTGGATTGAGAGTGCGTGAATCGCGGCCGCTCAAACCGTCGGTCATCGACAAGCTGATCGGCGGTCTCGCCCGCACCAAGGGCGACGGCAGCCGCGACATCGCCCCCTGCTATATCGCCGCGCTCGACCGCTTCAACGAGACCGAGCTCAAGAACTGCGTGATCCGCGATATCTCGTGGATATTGAACGACATCCACTTCGCCGCCGCGATCCCGCTCGACGATTATCCCGAGGTGCGGACGTCGGTGCTCAACCAGGGCGTGCCCGACCTGACGTCGATGACGGTCAACCGCGATACCTTCGAGCGGCGCGCGCGCGACCTGACCGAGGCGATCCGCAACTACGAACCGCGGCTGGTGGCGAATTCGGTCAACGTCAGCTTCGACCAGGCGATGGCCGACGACGAGAACAAGCTCCGCTTCATCATCCAGGGTGAACTTAAAGGCGCGCTCGACGACCGTTACGTCGAGTTCAAGACGTCGGTCGCGCTCGAGACCGGCGAAGTCGTGGTGTCGTCGTGAGCGCGATCGACCCGCGCCTGCTCGGCCATTACAACCGCGAGCTCAGTTATCTGCGTCGCCGCGCGGGCGAGTTCGCCGAGGATCACCGCCAGGTCGCCGGGCTGCTCGGCCTCGACGCGCCGACCGATCCCGACCCGCACGTCGAGCGGCTGATGGAGGGCGTCGCCTATCTCAACGCCCGCGTCCGGCTCAAGATGGACGAGCAGTTTCCGGTATTTACCCAATATCTGCTCGACTCGCTCTATCCGCATTATCTGGCGACGACGCCGGCGATGGGGATCGTGGCGATCACGCCGAAGGATGACGCTGGGATAAAGGGCGGTGCCCTTCACCCGCGCGGCTCGGCGCTGGTCGCGTCGCTCGCCGGTGACGCGACGCTGCCGGTCCAGTTCCGCACCGGCTTCGACGTCACCCTGTTCCCGATCAAGCTCGGCGGGGTCGAATATCTGCCGACGCGCGCGGCGGTCGCCGCGGCTCTGCCCGCCGATATTTTCGTCGCCGCCGCCGC
>CAXTPH010000125.1:0-7496 GCA_964245955.1 uncultured Sphingomonadaceae bacterium
CGTCTCGGTGTCCTGGTGCCGCAGCCGGATCGTGTCGGCGGCGCCGCCGACCGCATGGCGCATCGAGGGCGTGCCGGTCAGCGGCTCGGCGGCGAAGATGTTGCGCCCCCCCGCGTCGTCGATGCTGACGTGAATGTGCAGCCCGCTGCCGGCGCGGTCGGGGTAGGGCTTGGCCATGAAGGTCGCGACCTTGCCGCGCGCCGCCGCACAGCCCTTGGCGGCCAGCTTGAAACGGACCGCGTCGTCGCATGCCGCCAGCGCGTCGGGCTTGTGCGCGAGGGTCAGCTCGAACTGGCCGGGGGCGTATTCGGAAATCGCCGCGCCCGCCGGCACCCCCATCGCATCGCACGCCGCCCACAGGTCGCGGAGAAAGCCGGCGTCGGCGTCGAGCTGGTCGATGCCGTAGACGCGCGGATGCGGATCCCGCCGGCCGTCGGGTCCCGGCGGCGGCTGGATGCCGCCGTCGGGCGTGCGTTCGGCGTCGAGCAGGTAGAATTCGAGCTCGCACGCGACGACCGGGGTCAGGCCGTCGGCGGCGAAGCGGTCGAGGACGCGGCCCAGGATCGCGCGCGGGTCGAGTGCGCACGGCGTCGCGTCGAGCTCGTACATGCCAAGCATCAGGCTTGCGCTGTCGGCCCCCTGCCACGTCGCGCGAGCGAGCGTCCCTGGCACCGGCCACGCCGAGCGGTCGGCGTCGCCATCGGCCCAGACCATTCCCGATTCCTCGATGTCGAGCCCGGTGATGTCGACGACGAGGACCGACCCCGGCAGGTAGCGGCCGTCGACGTAGGCGCCCTCGATCTCGTGCCGCCGCAGCCGCTTGCCGCGCGGGACGCCGCTCAGGTTGGTGTAGAACAGGTCGAAGAAATGAACCCCGGGGTTCGCCGATAGGAAGGCGGTAAGCTCGGCGGGGTTCGCGGCGGTCATGGGGCGGGTCATGCCCCCGACTAACCTAGTGCATGACCACCGGATACAGCGTCGCCACCAGCGTCAGCGCGGCGACGACGTTGAAGATACGCAGCCGCCGCGGATCGGCGAGGACGCGGCGGAGCGACACGCCCATCGCCGCCCACAGCCCGACACTCGGCAGGTTGACCGCGCCGAAGACGAGCGCGACGATCAGCAATCCCGTCCTAGGGTTATCTGCCGGGATGTACGCCGACACCGCCGTCAGCGCCATCGTCCACGCCTTCGGGTTGATCCACTGGAACGCCGCCGCCTGGAGGAAGGTCATTGGTTTGGCGGCACTCTTGCCGGCCAGCGGCTTCGGCGCGGCGGTCGCGATCTTCCACGCAAGGTACAGCAGATAGGCGATGCTCGCCCATTTGATCGCGGTTAGCGCGCCCGGGATCAGCCCGATCACCGTCACCAGCCCGGCGCCGACGAGCACGATCATCAGCGTGAAGCCGATCGCGACGCCGAGCATGTGCGGCACCGTCCGCCGCAGTCCGAAATTGGTCCCCGACGCCATCAGCATCAGGTTGTTCGGCCCCGGCGTGATCGACGAGACCAGCGCGAAGGCGACGAGGGCGAGCAGGAGCGAATGGGTCATGGCGTGCGGAGTATAGCGCGTCACGCGCCGAACTTGGTTGCGAACACGTTCTAAAATCAGCTATCTCTGCAATCCATGACCGATTTCGATGCGATCGACCGCAGGATATTGCAGATCCTCGCCGCTGAGGGACGAATCAGCAACCTCGACCTTGCCGGTCGGATCGGTCTGTCGCCGTCGGCGTGCCTGCGCCGGGTGCAGGAACTCGAGCGCGCGGGCGCGATCCGCGGCTATCGCGCGGTGCTCGATCCGGCGGCGCGCGGGGCGGGGTTCCTCGCCTATGTCACCGTTGGGCTGGCGACGCACACGAAGGCGGCGCAGGCCAAGTTCGAGGCGGCGATCGCCTCCGCGCCCGAAGTCCGCGAGTGCCACAACGTCACCGGTGGCATCGAATATCTGCTCCGCGTCGAGGTCCGCGACCTCGCCGCGTACAAGTATTTCCACACCGAAGTGCTTGGGATCATTCCCGGACTCGCGAGCATCACATCGTACATTGTCATGGATTCGCCGAAGGACGAGCGGGCATGATCGAGGTCTTCGTCGCCTTTCTTCGTCTCGGTCTGACCTCGTTCGGCGGGCCGGTGGCGCATCTCGGCTATTTCCGCACGGCGTTCGTCGAGCGGCGGCGGTGGCTCGACGAGGGTGCGTTCGGCGAGATCGTCGGGCTTTGTTCGTTCCTGCCCGGGCCAACGTCGAGCCAGGCCGGGGTGGCGATCGGGCTCCGCCGCGCGGGCTGGGCGGGAGGCCTAGCGGCATGGCTCGGCTTCACCCTGCCATCGGCGATCCTGATGATTTCGTTCGCCTTTGCCGCCGCCAGCCTGCGCGGACCGGTCGCCGCGGCGGCGATCCACGGGCTCAAGCTGGCGGCGGTGGCGATCGTCGCGCAGGCGGTCGTCGGCATGGCGCGGACGCTGACGCCCGACCTCAAGCGGTTGGCGATCGCCGCTGTCGCGGTCGCGATCGTCGTCACGGCGTGGCGGTTCGGGCAGCTCGCGGCGATCGCGGCGGGGGCGGTCCTCGGGCTGATCGTTTGCCGGGACACGGCCACCGCACCGGTCGCCGCACACCGCCCGAACCGCAGGTCACATGCCCCCGCCATCCTGTCGCTCGCGATTTTCGTGCTCTTGCTCGCCGGCTTGCCGCTGCTCCGCGCCGCCAGTCCGCAGCTCGCCGTCGCCGTAGCCGACAGTTTCTACCGCTCAGGGGCGCTGGTTTTCGGCGGTGGCCACGTCGTGCTGCCGCTGCTCCGCGCCGAGGTCGTGCCGGCGGGCTGGATCGGCAGCGACGCGTTCCTCGCCGGCTACGGCGCGGCGCAGGCGCTGCCGGGGCCACTGTTCGCCTTCGCCGCCTACCTCGGCACGGCGATCGGCGGCGTCGGCGTCGGACTGCTCGCGCTCGTCGCGCTGTTCGCGCCGGGGATGCTGCTGCTCGTCGGCGCGTTGCCGTTCTGGTCGGCGCTGAGCGCGCAACCGCGGGCGCGCGCGGCGCTCAGGGGAACGAACGCCGCGGTCGTCGGCATCCTCGCGGCGGCGTTGGTCGACCCGGTCGGCACCGGCGCGATCGCGTCGTGGCTCGATCTCGGCATCGCGCTCGCGGGGTTCGCCGCGCTGACCGTCGCCAAGGCGCCGCCGCTGCTCGTGGTCGCGGCAACCGTCGCGGCGGCGATCGCTTTCGCCTAGCCGAACAACGGCAGCAGCGCGCGCGGCGCGGTCGTCCACGTCGCGTAATTGGGGAAGACATACGGCAGGTCGGCGGCGGCGACGCCGTACCAGTTGGCGATCGCGCCGATATATTCCTCGACCGCGATCGCCGGAATCCACCGCCCGTTGGTGTCGACGTCCTGATTGCCGCCGAGCGTGACGTCGGGGTACGCGCCCTGGATCGTCCGGTTCCTGACCGCGCCGCCGAGGACGAGGTGGTTGTTGCCCCATGCATGGTCGGTGCCGCGCTGGGCGTTGGCGCGATACGTCCGCCCGAAGTCCGACATGGTAAAGGCGGTGACGTTGTCGGCGAGGCCGAGCGCCTTCATCGCGGCGTAGAAGCCGGCGAGCGCCATGCCGAGGTCGGCGTATGAATTCGCCTGAAAGCCGGTCAGCACCGACGTCGCGTCGACCTGCGCCGAATGCGTGTCGTACCCGCCCTGGCTGACGAAGAACGTCTGGCGCGAATGGCCGAGCGTGGTGCGCGCCTCGATCATCCGTGCGACCCGGTTGAGCTGGCGCGCGATGTCGCTGGTCAGCGCGGCGCCCGTCGTCGGGTTCTTGAAATACTGGTCGACGGTCGACGTCGCCGCGCTGATGATCGTGTTGGTCGTCAGCGCCATCGCATAGCCGCCGCTGATCTCGGCCGAGGTCGCCGTCGTTGGTGTGCCGAGCCCGGTCGCGTCGGCGAAGGCGGTGTTTGCTGCCTGCCGGGTGACGGTCGGCGTGTCGGTCGCCGCGGCGTTATAGCCGGTGCGGAGGAGCGACCCGGTCGACGGCAGGATCAGCGGCGACGACGTCCGGCCGATCAATGCGAGGTTGGCGCCCGCGAGCGAGACGAGGTCGGGGACGGCGAGCGTTGCCTCGCGGTCGTTCGCGCGGCCCATGAAGCCGTCGAGGTTGGGGTCGCGCATCCGCAGCCCCTGCCACTCGTTCTGCTGGTCGGCATGGCTCATCAGCGCGAGCGGGCGCAGGTTCGGCGAGGCGACATATTGCGCCTTGGTCAACGGCTGGAACAGCGTGCCGACGTTGAGCACCGGACTTAGCGCGCCGTCGGTCCACGCAGTTAATAGCGGTGCGAGGCTCGGGTGCAATCCGAACGGCACGTCGGGCAACGGCGTCAGCGCCGCCTGCGGCAGCGCGATCAGTGCGCTGCGCCCCGCCGCATAGGCTGCGTAGCGGCTGTCGGTCGGCACGATCATGTTCCAGTTATCGGCCCCGCCGTAGAGGAAAACGCCGACCATCGCGCGGAACGACGAGGTGCCGTCGGCACGCGCGGCGCTGAGCCCGAGCTGGCCGAGCATCGCGGCGGCGCTGGTGCCGGCGGTCAGGCGGAGGAAATCACGGCGGGAAACGCTCATGGGTTCTACCGATCGACCTGGAACTGCGGGGAGGCGGCGACGATGTAGAGTGCGGTCTGCGCGCGCTTGTGTGCTTGGGTCGCGGCGACGGGATCGGTGATGGCGTTGATCGCCGCGAGCAGCGCGCTCCGCTGCGCCGCGGTCATCGTCGCGTTGAGCATGACGAGGTCGATCGCGTCGACGAGCTTTGCCGGGTCGGTCAGCGCATCCCACGCCGAGAAGTCGGGCTGCGTCCCGGTCGCCCCCGCGATCGTCGCCTGGACCGCGAATTCGCTCCGGCTGTCGCCGCCGATCGTCCAGTCGTAGGCGAGATTGTGCCGCGCGAGGATCGTCGACGCGCTGATCAGCTTGGTCGGCGGGCTGAAGAGACCGCCGCCGAGCGGGAGCGGATAGTCGGGGGGATAGAAATTGAACACCGACGGCGCGCGGAACGGGACCTGGCCGAGTCCGGCATCGCGGGTGGTGAAGGCGTAGCCGTCGGTCTTAAGCGCGAGCAGGCGCGCGATCGACACCATGAACAGCACCGTTTCCTTGAGCTTGCCGTCGCTCGCCCCGGTCTTGGCGATGCCGCGCGCGTCGGCGTCGGTCAGGATCGTGCGGATCACCGCCTTGAGGTCGCCGCGGACGCCGGCCCCGTTGTTGGCGAAGACTGCCGACACCCGGCCGATATACGCCGACGACGGGTTCGACGTGACGAGCTGCTGGATCAGGAAGCGCGAAACGTACGGCGCGGTCGACGCGTTGTTGAACACCGCGTCGACGACCGCGTCGATGTTGGCGTCCTGGGTCGCGCCCGCGGGGACGGTCGTGCCGATGAAAGTCTTGGCCCCGGTGTCGAACTGCGCCGCGTTGACCACCATCGGCTTCGAATAATCGAGCTGGTTGAGGTCGTTCGCCGCTGCGCCGGCGAGCCGGGCATAGGTCCAGCCGGTCAGCGCGCGGGCGATATCGTGGACGTCGGCGGGCGTATAGTTGGGCAGCGCCGCGCCGCTGGCGTCGACCTTGGCGGTGCCGTCGGCGTTGAGCTGGGCGACCCCCATCGAGAACAGCTGCATCAGCTCGCGCGCGTAATTCTCGTTCGGCGCGGCCTTCACGCTGTCGACCATGTCGAGATAGTCGCCCATGTACGGGTTGAGCGTCACCGCGCGCAGGATCGTCCGGTAGTTGCCGAAGGCGTTGTCGAGGAAGATCTGGTTGAACACCGCTAGTCCCGCGGTCGTGTGCACCTCGAGGTCGGACGCGACGATGATCTGCGACAGCGCGAACGCAACCCGCTGGCGGAGCTGGTCGGGGTTCTGGACGGCGTGGGCGTAGAACGCCATCGCCACCGGGGTCGACGATTGATAGTCGCGACCGCAGGTCGCGACGGCAGGGGTCATCGCCGAGCAAAAGTTGCGCGCGACGGCGCGGCTGGCGAGGTCGGCGTAGTTGCTCCCCGACGCGGCGAACTGCTCGTCGAGCCAGCCGCTGGTTCCGGTCGCGGCGATATGATCGGCGAGCGCCTGGGTTGGCCCGAAGGTCGCCTGCTTGGCAAGGCGGACGGCATCGCCGGTGGTGACGACGACGACGGGCTTCGCCGCCACCGGTGACGCGGCGGGTGCCGTCGGCGACGACGCGTCGCCGCCGCAGCCGGCCAGCGTCATCGCCGCAGACAGCGTCGCCGCCATGCGGTATCGGCTCGTGGCCACGGTAATCCCCCCTCGGCGCTACACCGATGCGTAAGGGGTATTCGGAAAGTGTGAACGTTTCTCACGCCTTCGGGTAAAGTGCGTTAGACCGTTGTTGCGATGGGACGAGCGGCGGAACATTTGTTTTAAGCTCGTTCGGTCCTGACGATCAGCGGGGTCACCGCACTCCGCCGCAGCGCGATGACGAGCACCCCGGCGAGCGCGAGCACCGTCCCGGCGATCATTCGCGTGTCGAGCCGATCGCCGGTCAGCGCCACGCCGAAAGCGATCGTCGCCAGCGGCGTCATAAGCGTCAGCGGCGCCAGCAGGTTCGCCTCGTAGCGCGCGATCAGGAAATAATAGGTCGTGTGGGCAACGAGGCTGACGACATAGGCCGAAAACAGCATCGCCGCCACGAAAGGCCAGCCCGCGGCGACCGCCGTCGCGATCTGGCTGTGTTCGAGCAGCGCCGACGCGACGGCGAGCGGCGCGAACGAGACGAGCGCGACCCACGCCTGGAAGCGCAGCGGCGCGACATTTTCCATCTGCTTCATCAGCACCGCGCCGAGCGATCCCGCCGCCGCGCAGGCGACGATGAACCATAGTCCGCTCGACATCGCGACGCCTTGCGGGTTCCACACGACGAGGATGACCCCCGACAGCGTCAGCGCGATGCCGAGCGCGCGGCGCCAGTGGATGCGCTCGCCGAGGATGACGATCGACAGCAAGGTCGTGAAGGGCACGCCGAGCTGGATCACGACCGCCGCCGCCGACGGCGACGCGGTCTGCAGCCCGACGAACAGCAGCGCGAAATTGCCGCCGCCCATCAACAGCCCGACCGCGACGATCCGCCAGAGCGGGCGCGGCACCGGGCGCAGCCATGGCAGGGTCACGACGACGACCATCGCGAAGCGCAAGCCCGCGAAGAACAAGGGCGGGACGTGCCAATGCCCGACGACGATCTTCGACACGACGTTGCTGAAACTCCATGTCAGGCAGACGGCGACGAGCAGGAGGAAATCGCGCGGACGCATGCCGCGGTCCTAGCCGTGCCGTCACCGTGGTGGAAGCGCGTCGCGTGCCGTCTAGGGCGCGTAGCGTGCGGGATCGCCTGCATCACACGGCGCAAAACGTCGGTGTACTTTACACTTTGGTAATTATGCTTGCGGAACGAGCATTGTAAATTAATACTTTTTTAAGGATGGCATGAGGTTTG
>CAXTPH010000126.1:0-7461 GCA_964245955.1 uncultured Sphingomonadaceae bacterium
CGTACCAGTACGACATCGTCTGCAACGGCATCGAGCTGTCGTCGGGCGCGATCCGCAACCATCGCCCCGAGATCATGTACAAGGCGTTCGAGATCGCCGGCTACAGCCAGGCCGACGTCGACCGCGACTTCGCCGGCATGATCAGCGCGTTTAAGTTCGGCGCGCCGCCGCACGGCGGCTCGGCGCCCGGGGTCGACCGCATTGTCATGCTGCTCGCCGACGAGCCGAACATCCGCGAGGTCGTCGTCTTCCCAATGAACCAAAAGGCCGAGGACCTGATGATGAACGCGCCGAGCGAAGTGCCAGCGAAGAACCTCCGCGAATTGCATATCCGGACGGTCGAGCCGGTCGGCAAGGCGTGAGCAAGCTCCGCCTCAAGGACTTCGAGGACGCCGCCGAGATCAAGCGCGCCGACTACGACGCCCGCCTCCTCGCGCTGCAATACCAGCTCCAGCTGATCCAGGCGGCGTACATCACGCAGGGGTTGCGCGGGATCGTCGCGATCGAGGGCTGGGACGCGGCGGGGAAGGGGGGGCTGATCCAGCGGATGACGACCGAGCTCGACCAGCGCTATAGCGACGTCTGGTCGATCGGCACGCCGACGAAGGACGAGCTCAACCACCACTTCCTCTGGCGCTTCTGGGCGAAGCTGCCGGGCAAGCGCGAAATCGCGATCTTCGACCGCACCTGGTACGGGCGCGTCCTCGTCGAGCGCGTCGACAAGCTGATCCCCAAGGCCGACTGGAAGCGCGGCTACGACGAGATCAACGACTTCGAAGCGCTCCAGGCCGCCGACGGGACGCGGATCGCCAAGCTGTTCCTTCACATCACGCCGAAGGAGCAGGACCGACGACTGCGCGAGCGGCTCGAGACGCCGTACAAGCGCTGGAAGACGGGGGCCGAAGACTATCACAACCGGTCGCTGCGCGACGCCTATACCGAGGCGTATGAGGACATGTTCGACAAGACCTCGACCCCGCACGCGCCGTGGACGGTGATCGCCGCCGACGACAAGAAGTCCGCGCGGATCGCCGGGATCGAGGCGGTGATCGCCGCGCTCGGCGAGGACGTCGACCTGTCCTACCCGCCGGTCGACCCCGAGCTGCGGGCGCTGGCCGAGGCGGCGCTCGGGGTGACGTTAAAGCTGTAGGCGGCCGGCTTAAGCGCTGTCCTACAGCCCGCGCGATGCTGTATTCGTCTTCGCTTCGAGTCGCCAGCGGGCGGCGGGTGTGCGCGTTCTCATCGCTGGTCTCTTGTTCGCCCCGAAAAGCAAAAAGCGAAAAACACACGTGTCTGTGTGAACTTATTTTGAACTTAGCGTGGGGCCGGCGACGCCGATCAGCGGGCGATGGCACCGCCAACCCGCTGAGATCGAAAGCTTGATTACCCCGGAGTCCTCTTCCCCAGATAGGCGCTGATACGGTTCGTCGCCGGCATCGTCGCGGTCGACGGGTGGAGCAGGTCGTAGACCACCGCGTTCGCCAGTACCCGCTGGACGTAATCGCGCGTCTCGCTGAACGGGATCAGTTCGACCCAGTCGACGATGTCGATCCCGGGGATGCGCGGATCGCCGTTCATGGCGATGAACCGGCGGACGTTGCCGGGACCCGCGTTATACGCCGCGACACCGAGCAGCAGGCTCCCGGCATTGTCGCGGATCCGCCCGAAATACGCGGCGCCGAGCGTGGCGTTGTATACCGGGTCGTCGGTCAGGCGGCTCGTCGCATACGGCAGGCCGAGCTTCGCCGCCTGCTCGGCGGCGGTTGCGGGGAGAAGCTGCATCAGCCCGCGGGCGTTCGCCGCGCTGACCGCGGCGCGGTCGAACTGCGTCTCCTGCCGGGCGATCGCGTGGACCATCGTCCAGCTCGGCGCGAGCTCGGGCGGCAGGCTGAGCATCGGATAGGCGACGTCGAGCAGCGCCAGCTCGCCGCCGAGCCGCGCCGCCTTGCCGGTCAGCACGCCAAGGTCGGGCCGGTCGAGCGCGGCGCCGAGGTCGGCGAGGAGCCGCTGCTGCTCGGGCGTCTCGGCGCGGTCGACGAGCGCCTTCATGAACAGCGTCTGCCGCGTCCGGTCGCCGATCTCGCCGAGCGCCCGGGTGATGCGGACGAGCTCGTCGGCGTCGAAGCGCGCGCGCGCCTCGCGAGCGACGGCAACCGGGGTCGCGGCGGGCAGCGCGAACGTCGGCGCGATATGCTCGGCAGCGAGCTGGCCGTAGTAGTAATCGGCGTGCGATGCGGCGGCGGCGTAATAGACCCGCGCGTCGGGATTGCCCGCCGCCTCGGCCGCCCGCCCCGACCAATAGTCGCCGCGCGCCTGCGTCACCGGGGTCAGCGCCGCGTCGCGGACTCGCTCGAAGTGCGGCAGCGCGATGCTCGGCTGGTTGAGCCGGCGCAGTGCGACCCACCCCGCAAGCCATTCGCTGTCGATGAACGCCTGCCGCTCGCCGAGCGACCACTCGGTTAGCGGCCGCCCGAGCGGGAACGCCGCGTGCTTGGCGGCGAGGCGATAGGCGAGGTCGTTCTGGCCGTCGCGCATTGCGCCGCGTGCCAGCTCGAGCCGCAGCTTGAGCCATTGCTCGGGGTCGGTGACCAACCCGGGAGGGGCATCGTACGCCGCCATCGCGAGGCGCGCGCCGGCGAGGTCGCCGGTCCGCTTGAGCCACTGCGCCTGCGCCATGACGACGCCGGCATCGGCCCGCGCCGGCGTCGGCAGGCTCGCGAGCGCGGTCGCAGCCCCGGTGCCGGTCAGCAGCGCGATCCGCGCAATGGCGGCGGCGCGGACATCGGGGGCGACGAGCCCGAGCATGCGCCCCGCTGCGCTGGTCTCGCCGCGCCACAACAGCCGGTCGAGCCGCGCCGCGTGGTCGGCCGGGGTCAGCGCGGTGCTGAACTCGGTCTGCAGCTGGATTTCGCTGACGACGTCGAGCCCGCCCGCGATCCACGCCGCGCGGGCGTTGGCATTGGCGGTCGCGAAGTCGCGCGCGACCAGCTGTGCCTCCGCCAGCCGGAACTTGGCGAGCGACGACAACGGCGGATAGTCGCGGAAGAAGGCGATCCGTTCGGGAAAGCCGACGCGGTCGTCGATCAGCTTCTCGGCGCGGCGACGGAGCACCGTCTCCGCCGGCCAGCCCGGGTGCGCGCGGAGGAATGCGGCGATCTCGGCGAAGCTCGCTGGGCCGTTGTCGCGGCGCAACCGGTCCCACACGACGACCGCGTCGAGCAGCGGGTCGGTCGCCGGGTTGACGATCGGCGACATCGGCAGCGTATTGAAGCGGCCACCGGCGGTCTCGGCGAGCCGGGCCGTATAATAGGCGCGGACGGCGGGGCTGAGCGTGGCCGCCGCCGCCGAGCCGCTGATCAGCAGCGCAATGCCCAGCCATCGGAGTTTGCGGAAGCCGCGCCTTGGCTCCATATCACGCGTTGGAATACTCATCCGCGCCTGACTAGACGGTCGGACGGCGCGGCGGAAGGCAAGGCATGTTTCACGGATCGATTCCCGCGCTGGTGACCCCGTTCGTCGACGGCAAGGTCGACGATGCGGCGCTAAGCGCGTTCGTCGATTGGCAGATCGCGAGCGGGTCGAGCGCACTCGTTCCCTGCGGCACGACCGGCGAATCGGCGACGCTGACGATCGACGAACACAACCATGTCATCGCCCTGACGGTCGCGGCGGCGGCGGGCCGCGTGCCGGTGATCGCCGGCTGCGGGTCGAACGACACCGCGACCGCGCTGATCCACATGCGGCATGCGAAGGCGGTTGGTGCGGCGGCGGCACTCGTCGTCTGCCCCTATTACAACAAGCCGAGCCAGACCGGACTGGTCGCCCATTTCACCGCGCTCGCGGAGGGCTGCGACTTGCCGATCGTCATCTACAACATCCCCGGGCGCTCGGTGGTCGACATGAGCGTCGAGACGATGGCGGCGCTCGCAAGGCTGCCGACGATCGTCGGTGTCAAGGACGCGACCGGTAACCTCGGCCGCGTCTCGGCGCAGCGCGCGGCGTGCGGCGAGGGGTTCTGCCAGCTATCGGGCAACGACGACATGGCATTGGGCTTCATGGCGATGGGTGGAGCAGGCTGCATCTCGGTCACCGCCAACGTCGCCCCCGCGCTGTCTGCCGCGTTCCAGGCGGCGTGCGCGGCGGGCGACTACACGGCAGCGCTGGCGCTGCAGGATCGACTGTACCCGCTCCACGACGCACTGTTTAGTGACGCCAGCCCCGGGCCAACGAAGTATGCCCTCGAGCGTCTCGGCAAGATGCGGATCGATACGCGGCTGCCGATCACCGCGCCATCGGCGGCATCTCGCGGTCGTGTCGACGCCGCGCTCGCGCATGCCGGGCTCGTCTGATGGCGCGTGCCCATGTCAACACCGGCATCAAGGCCAAGATCGTCGCCGAGAACCGCAAGGCGCGGTACGAGTTTTTCATCGACGAGGTCGTCGAGGCTGGGATCGCGCTTGCCGGTACCGAGGTCAAGGCGTTGCGCCAGGGCGAGGGCTCGATCGCCGAGTCGTACGCCGAGCTCAAGGACGGGCAGATGTGGCTGGTCAACGCCAACATCCCCGAGTTCAGTCACGGCAACCGCAACAACCACGAGCCGAAACGCCCGCGCAAACTTTTGATGCACGCCAAGCAGATCAGCAAGTTCAACGGCGCGGTGACGCGGCAGGGGATGACGGTCATCCCGCTGATGATCTATTTCAACGACCGCGGCCGCGCCAAGGTCGAACTCGCGCTGGCCAAGGGCAAGAAGTTGCACGACAAGCGCGAGACCGAGAAGACGCGCGACTGGAAGCGCGACGCGGCGCGGATCATGCGCGAGCGGGGATGACGATGAGCGACGACGACATCACGCGGGAAGCCGGGTTCAAGGAGAAACTGGTCGCCTCGAAACAGGCGTGGGCGCGCGCCGGCAGGCTCCTGACCGGCAAGGACGCCAACCCGGCGACTGACCGGCTTCCGCCGGGCCAGCGGCTCGTCGACAACTGGCCGGTGCTCGACCTCGGTATCCAGCCGGACGTGCCGTGCGATGCGTGGGAACTGACCGTCGGCGGCTTGGTCGAAACGCCGGTGACCTGGGACTTCGCTGCGCTGATGGCCGCGCCGCAGTTCGAAGACACCTCCGACATCCACTGCGTGACGTCTTGGTCCCGCTACGACAACCGGTGGCAGGGCGTATCGACGCGGCATCTTGTCGACGTCGTCCGCCCGAAGCCCGATGCGGCCCACGTCATCCTTCACGGCTACGATGGCTACGTCACCAACCTGCGCCTCGCCGATTTCGCCGACGACGACTGCCTGCTGGCGCATTCGCACGATGGTGCCCCGATCTCTCGCGAGCATGGCGGCCCGGTCCGCGTTGTGATCCCGCGCTACTACCTGTGGAAATCGGCGAAATGGCTCAAGGCCATCGAATTCGTCGCCGCCGACCATCCCGGCTTCTGGGAAACCCGCGGCTACCATAATGTCGCCGATCCATGGCTGGAGCAGCGCTATAGCTGATTATCCGCCTCCGTTCAGCATCGGCCCGCTCAACGGCGTGCGCGGTGTGATGAATCTGCTGCCGCTCGGGCTCGCTCTGCTCGATGGCGGCGGCCAATGTATTCAGACGAATACTGTCTTCGACGAAACCGTCGGCACCGATTGCACGACCGGTGACGGTATCCTTGCGCTCGCGGTCGAGACGGATCGGGCGCAACTCGCAAAGGCGATCGTCCAGACACTCGACGGCATCCGGGAGGGCGAGGAGGTTCGCCTCAGGCTTGCAGCGCGACCCGACGAGACCGTTGTCGTCACGATCGCCACGGCGCCCGCGAACTGGGGCTTCGCCGCACTGATCGCGGTGCGCGATATTCGCGAGCAAATCAGACTCGAACGTCAGGTCGCTCAGGCGACCAAAATGCAGGCAGTCGGTCAACTTGCCGGCGGCATCGCCCACGATTTCAACAATATCCTCACGGCGATCCTTGGGCTCTGTGACCAGCTGCTGTCGCGTCACCCGGTCGGGAGCCCCGATTTCGAGGACATCGAACAAGTTCGGCAGAACGGAAACCGTGCGGCGAACCTTGTCCGGCAGCTTCTCGCCTTCGCGCGTCAGCAGACGCTGCGACCGCAGGTTCTCGACGTTGCTTCGGTCATCGACGGATTGCAACCGCTCCTGCGGCGGCTGATCGGTCCCGAAGTCGAACTTGTCGTCGTCAACCATGGTGGTGGACTCGCGGTCCGCGCCGATCCGGGTCAGCTCGAACAAGTCTTGGTGAACCTGTCCGTGAATGCACGCGACGCGATGGCGGGCAATGGCCGCTTGCTCATCGAAATGCGGGGGATCGCTGCGGCAAATGTTGCGGCCCTCGGGCGCCGAATCATTCCGGCGATCGATCTCGTCGCTATTGCGGTCAGCGACACGGGATCGGGGATTGCGCCGGAGATTGCGTCGAAAATCTTCGAGCCATTTTTCACGACCAAGCCAGTCGGGCAGGGAACGGGGCTCGGCCTTTCGACCGTCTACGGCATCGTCAAGCAAACCGACGGCTTTGTCTTTGCCGAGGCAAAGCCCGAGGGGGGAACCTGCTTCATCGTTTATCTGCCAGCGAGTGCAACACTTCCGCCGGCGGTGGCGACTCCCGTCAAATCGTTCGCTCGTCCGAAGCTGTTCGGCACGATACTGCTCGTCGAGGACGATCGCTCAGTCCGGCTTGTCGTCGAACGTGCGCTCCGTCGCCAGGGGCTCGGTGTCGTCGCGGTCGCCGATGCCTCGGCCGCGCTCGACCTGCTGGCGCAAGGTGATGCAGCGGTCGACCTGCTGATTTCCGATGTCGTTATGCCAGGTATGGACGGGGTCGACCTGTTGCATCAGGCGCGCGCGCTGCGGCCGGCGCTGCCGGTGGTATTGATGTCGGGCTATGCCGAACCACCGCAGCGCCGCGCGCTCGACCGGGCAGGGGTCGTTTTCTTGCCAAAGCCGTTCGCCGTCGACGATCTGCTCGACGCTGTTCATGCCGCATTCGCCGCGCCGCACCTTGACTCGACTCCATCTCAGTCTATCGGCCATTAAGGCATATGGTACGGTACGTTCAGGGTGATTAGCGCGGCCACCAGTTCAACGGGCACTGGAGAGCGGCGGCGTGTGCTGATCGCTGAGGACGAAGTACTCATCGCCATGGTGCTTGAAGACATGCTTGATATGCTCGGGCATGTTGTGGTGTCGACGCCTTCCTCTTTTGCGGAGGCCGAGGCGGCGGTGTTGGCTGGGGGATTCGATACCGCGATCCTTGACGTCAACCTCGGTAGTGAGCCAATTTTTCCCATCGCTGAACAGCTTCGGTCGGCCGGTGTGCCGATCATTTTCGCAACCGGTTCCCACCGCGATTCGCTACCGGTCCAGTTCAATGGCGTACCTGTCCTTGAGAAGCCGTACGCGGTAAACGCAGTCGAGTTGGCGCTCGGCAAGCTGAGTTAGTT
>CAXTPH010000127.1:0-7456 GCA_964245955.1 uncultured Sphingomonadaceae bacterium
CCCAGAGATCGCGCCTGCGCCACGACTGTGGCGGCCCAAGCGCATCCTGATTACGCGAAGCGCGCTGGCGTGGGAACACGGCCGCTCGATCGTCGATCGTGCGGCCCGGCTGGGCATCACCGTCGAAGAATTATCGAGCGACCGCCTGATGCTGCCTGCCGACGAAAGCTATGCCGCCGCCAAGTCGACCCTCGCCGTCGTCGTCGCGCCGCCCGGTAAGCTGCGCCTGCAGCCCATCGCACCGTCGGCGGACTGGCGTGTCGACCTCGCCGAGGGATGTCCGGCGCATTGCAGCTATTGCTACCTCGCGGGCTCGCTCAAGGGTCCGCCCATCACGCGCACCTACGCCAACCTGCCGGAGATCCTCGCGGCGCTGCCGGCCTATCTCGGACAAGGCAAGGTGACATCGCGCTCACGGACCCGGGCGCACGAGGGGACAACGTACGAGGCTTCCTGTTACACCGATCCATTGGCCATCGAGCATCTGACGGGTTCGCTATCGGCGCTGGTAACGCATTTCGGTCAGTGGGACGCCGAGGTGCAGCTCCGCTTCACTAGCAAGTTCGATGCGGTAGTGCCCTTGCTCGCGCTCGAGCATAACGGTCGAACCCGGATGCGCGCGTCGCTCAACCCCTCTGCTTTTGCGCGCTTCGAGGGCGGCACCAGTCCGGTCGCCGCGCGGATCGCGGCGCTGCGGCGCATGGCGGACGCCGGCTACAAGATCGGACTCACGATCGCACCGATCATCGCCGCAGACGGGTGGCGCGAGGCGTACGGCGGGCTGATCGCCGATGTCGCAGCGGCGCTCGACGGCGTCCGGGCGTTGGATCTGACCATCGAGTTGATCACCCACCGCTATACCGCGGGTTCGCGAGCGGTACTCGATAGCTGGTATCCGGGCTCGGCGCTCGACATGGGTACCGTCGGGCGCATTGAAAAGCGCACCAAGTTCGGCGCGGTCAAACATGTTTACGATCCGGCGACCATGCGCGAGCTACGCAGTTTCTTCGAGGCCGAGATCACGGCCCGGCTACCCTCGGCGCGCATCCTCTATTGGACCTGAGGTGTCCTCGTCAGACGCGGTGCGCGGCTGAGACGACATCGTTCTTCAGGTGCGACGACCCCGGGCACGGCGCGAGGGACCGTCATTCAATCGGCCCCTTTCGTACTGTCGCCGGGGTCGGGCCTGGTGCTAAAGGCTGCGTGGGCCTGCACTCACGGAGGGCGCGTTAATGGCGAACGAGTGGCCGACGCTCGACTATGATGCCGCCAAGGAGACGTTGCTCACGCTTCAGCTCTGGTCGCAGGTCGTCGGCAAGGTGCGGCTAGCCTTGACCCCGTGGCTCAACCACAGCTGGCATGTCCCGCTCTACGTCAACGCGCGCGGGGTCGGAACGTCGGGGATCCCGGCCGGTGCAGAACTGTTCGAGATCGACTTCGACTTCGTGGCCCATCGTCTCGAAGTCCGGACGAGCACCGGCGAGCGCGCGGGCTTCCCCCTCGCCGGTCTGTGCGTCGCGGACTTTCACGACCGGCTTCTGGCGATGCTCCGCGGCATGGGCATCGCGGTCGAGATCGATCCGAACCCGCAAGAGGTCGTCGACCCGATCCCCCTCGACGCGGATCGGCGGCACACCGGCTACGACGGCGCGCAGGCGCACGCTTACTGGCGGGCGCTCATTCAGGTCGACCGCGTGCTGAAGCGATTCCGGACGGGTTCCTCGGCAAGGCAAGTCCAGTTCACCTCTTCTGGGGCGCGTTCGATCTCGCGACGACGCGGTTCTCCGGACGATCCGCGCCGGTGCATCCGGGCACGTCCGGGCTCGTTCGCGTCATGCGCGAGGCTTATTCGCACGAGGTCAGCAGCGCCGGGTTCTGGCCCGGCTCAGACGCTTATCCGCGCGCCGCTTTCTATTCCTACGCCTACCCGGAGCCGAACGCTTTCGCCGATGCAGCGGTGCCCGAGGGAGCCGCCTACTCGACCGCGCTCGGCGAATTCGTCATGCCGTACGACACGGTCCGGGCGGCGCGCGATCCCGAAGCGCGCCTCCTCGCCTTTCTCGAGGCGACCTACGTCGCGGCGTCGCGGCTCGGCGGTTGGGATGCCTCGATGCTCGAAACGGCTTACGGTCGACCAGGCGTTCCCCGTGCGATCTGAGCGCCGCGATCGTGTCCGCGCTTGCCGGTCGTGCGACTCGGCGAACCGATCCCGTAGCGTCAGCACGATGAACGAGCGGTCGTTGTGAACATGGCTGTCCCAGCGCCGGGCGACACGGGAGCCACAATGCCGCCCGGCGAGGACCAGCCGCGCCATCCTGGCTGGACGATCGCGGCGACGATGCTCGCTTCGAGCCTCGCGTTCATCGACGGCTCGGTGACCAACGTCGCTCTGCCCGCGATCGGACGCGATCTCGGCGGCCGCGCGGCTGACCTGTCGTGGACGATCAACGCCTATCTGCTTCCGCTCGCGGCCCTCCTCTTGCTTGGCGGGGCCGTCGGTGACCGGTTCGGCCGGCGGCGGGCGCTAATCTCGGGCATCGTGCTATTCGCACTTGCATCGGTCGGTTGCGCCGTGTCGCCCAGCCTGACGATCCTCCATCTCGCGCGCGGCGCCCAAGGAGTGGGCGCTGCGTTGCTGATGCCCAACAGCCTCGGGATCCTGGGCAGTTCGTTCACGGGGGAGGCGCGAGGCCGCGCCGTCGGGACGTGGGCCGCCGCCGGTGCGATCGCCAGCGCGGTTGGTCCTCCGCTCGGCGGTTGGCTGGTCGACGCGGTCGGCTGGCGTGCGATCTTCTATCTCAACCTGCCGGTTGCCGCCGCCGCGATCGCGATTGCCGTGCGATATCTCGAGGAGAATTCGCGGGGCGCGGGCGCGCTCGACTGGGGCGGCGGCGTGTTGGCAACGGCGGCACTCGGCATGCTCACCTGGTCGCTGACATCATGGTCGACGCTCCATGTGGCGACCGCCGGCGTCTGGATTGTCTTCGGCGCAGGATCGGCGACGCTTGCGCTATTCGCGTGGACCGAGCACCGACGGGGCGAAGGCGCCATGATGCCGACAACCCTGTTCGCCTCGCGGCCGTTCGTCGGCTTAACGCTGATGACCATGCTGCTCTACGGCGCCCTCGGTGGCCTGCTCGTGCTGCTGCCGTATCTGCTCATCGTCGGCGGCGGCTATTCGCCGTCGCGGGCGGGCTTTGCGCTTTTGCCGTTCTCGATCGTCATCGGCGGAACCTCGCGCCTCGCGGGGCGGCTCGCCGGCCGGATCGGCCCGCGCTGGCCGCTGACGATTGGGCCGATCGTGGCGGGCGGGGGCTTCGCCCTGCTCATGCGGGCCGATCCGCACGCGGGGTATTGGACGACAATCCTTCCCGGCATCGCGGTCATCGCGGTTGGCATGGCGGGCGCGGTGGCGCCGCTGACCACGGCGGTGCTTTCGTCGGTCGACGGTGCGCACACCGGCACGGCGTCGGGGTTCAACAGCGCCATCGCCCGAACCGGCGGCCTGATCGCCACCGCGCTCGCGGGGGCGGTGATCGCGCAAAGCTCGGGTGGGCTCATCGCGGCATTCCACCAAGCCGCGGCGATCGGCGCAATGCTCGCGATCGCCTCCGGCATGACAGCCTTCGCGACGTTGAAGGCCGTCGGACCGCCGCCTATCGTTCCACGGTGATCGTCGTGGTAAGATCGGCCTTACGCCGCCCGCGCTAGTTGAGGGCTTTCGGCGCAGGGGCCACGATCGCGAAGCCGCGCGGCCCGACCTGCTCGACCTCAAGCCCGCGTTCGGCGATCCCCGCGCCCGAGAAGCGGAAGACGCCATCGATGCCGGTAAAGCCGCCCGCCGCCGACAGACCGGCGCGGGGAAAGGGCGTGCCTGGCGCCCAGCCGTTGCCGGCGACGCCGTTGACCAGCAATACCGCGTCGTAGCCAAAGCTCGCCAGCCGCGACGGCGCGCCGCCGAACTTCTCGCGGTATCGCGTCGATAATTGCTGGAAACGATCATCGGGGACAGCGGCGAAGATCGCGCCGTTGAGCGCGGGGGCCTGCGCAATCGCCGGTTCGCTGTTCCAAAGCTCGGTCCCCATGATGAGCAGGGGGGTCGCGCCGAATTGCGCGAGCGCCGGGGCGACGGCGGCGGCGATCGACCCGGAATCGGCAATCAGCAGCGCATCGAAACCAACCGGCGCGAGATTATGGCTGACCGACGCGATCGTGCCGTCGGGACGCAGCGCGGCGGTCTTGGCAGCGGCGGCGTGACGCGCATCGTAATTCGTCAGCTTGCGCGCGGCGGCGAGGAGCCCCGCCGACGTCCGCGCATAGCTCGTGACCGCGACCGCCTTACCACCCGCCGCCTCGACGGCACGCAGGAAAGCAGTGGCGGCGCGCTGGCCGTAGACGCCCGACGGCACCAGCGCGGCGAAGCGTTCGACGCCCCGCGACCGGGCGTACGCCACGACGCGAGCAATCGACTGGCCCGGCTGGAAGCCCATGACGAAGGTGCCGCCGCCCGCGAGCGCCGCGTCGTTCGAGAAGGTTAGCACCGGCACGCCGTTCGCCGAGGCGACGCCCTGGACCACGCGGACGTCGCCGGCAAGCAGCGGGCCGAGGAACAGCTTGGCACCATCGGCAACCGCCTTCTCCGCTGCTACGCCCGCGCCGCCGCTGGTGTCGTAGACTTGGAGGTTGATCCGTGTGTCGCCGAGGTCGAGCAACGCCATCGTCGCCGCGTTGGCGATCGACTGGCCGACCGCCGCGTTGGCTCCGGTCAGCGGCACGAGCAGCGCCACCTTGTTACGCGCGGCCTCGGGTGGACGAGGTGCGGTGGCAGTGGCGGTCGGCGCCGACGTCGCGGGCCGCGGCGCAACCGCCATGCCGGTCTGCGCCTTCGGTCCCGCGCAGGCGGCGGCGATCACCGCGAGACCGGCACCTGCGATCCGGCCCCAGGGTTGCCGCCGCGACCGAAGCCCGTCCAAAGTAAGCAAATGGAACCTCCCTTGCCGCCCGAAGCCACGGCATTATCGCCGGGCCTCTACATCGTCGCGACGCCGATCGGCAATCTCGGCGATCTGTCGCCTCGTGCGGCGCGCATCCTCGCCGCTGTCGCGCTGATCGCCGCCGAGGATACCCGCGTCACCGCCAAACTACTCGCGCATATCGGCGCCAAGGTGCCGATGCAGCCGTACCACGATCACAACGCCGACGCCGTCCGGCCCATGCTCATCGAACGTATGAGACGCGATTCGGTCGCGCTGGTTTCGGACGCGGGCACGCCGCTGATTTCCGATCCCGGCTACAAGCTCGTCCGCGATGCCCGCGCCGCCGGGGTCGCGGTCGTCACCGTGCCCGGTCCGTGCGCCGCCGTCGCCGCGCTGACACTCGCCGGGCTGCCGACCGATCGCTTCCTCTTCGCCGGGTTCCTGCCGGCGAAAGCCGGGGCCAAGGCGGCGGCGATCGACGAACTCGGCGCGGTCCGGGCGACGTTGGTCTTCTACGAATCGGGACCACGCACGGGGGCGACGCTGGCGCTGCTCGCCGATCGGCTCGGCGACCGACCGGCGGCGGTCGCGCGCGAGATCAGCAAAAAGTTCGAGGAGACCGTCGACGGCACCTTGTCGTCGCTCGCCGCGCGCTATGCCGAGGTGCCGCCGCGCGGCGAGGTCGTCATCGTCGTCGGTCCGCCGGGACCCGCCGCGACCGCGACTGCCGCGGATCTCGACACTGCCCTGCTCGCGGCGATGGCGGCAAACCCGCTCAGCGCCGCGGTCGCCGAGGTCAGTGCCGGTCTCGGGATCGCCCGAAAGACGGTCTACGCGCGGGCACTCGAATTAAAGGCTGAGTAAGCCGCTCGACAAGCGTCGATTGTCGCTCCAATCTGTCACAACTTGGGGACCACGGTCAGGGTGACGACGCGAAGGGACTAAGGTGATGGCGAGCGCGAGCGACGTGATGCTGCGAACGAGCGATCTGGCCCGGCTGGGGCTGGTCGACGATGCCATGATCGACCTCGCCGACGCCGCGCTGCTCCTCGCCGCCGCCGATCATCCCGATGCCACGCTCGACACGGCGCGTGCCCGGCTGACCGGGATGGCGCTGCGGCTCCAGCGCGAATCGGCAGGACTGACGACGCCGCGCAGCCGCGCCCGTGCGCTGACCGAACTGATCGCCCAAGCCGAAGAGATGACCGGCGATTCGCACGATTACGACAATCCCCGCAACGCCGACCTGCTCGAACTGCTCGACCGTAAGCTCGGGCTACCGGTGACGCTGTCGATCCTGTATGTGTCGCTTGCCCGCCGCGTTGGCTGGGCGGCCGATCCCCTCGGCCTGCCGGGGCACGTCCTGGTCCGCATCGGTCACGAGCCGGTGGCGCAGCTCGTCGACCCGTTCGACGGCGGGCGGCTTCTCGGCACGACGGGGCTCAACGCGGTGTTAACCCGGGTTCTCGGCGGCGCGGCCACGCTCGATGCCGATCACCTGACAGCGCTGAGCAACCGCGCGACGCTCGTCCGGCTGCTGTCGAACCAGGCGACGCGCGCGCGGCGGGCGGGCGACGTCGCCCGCGCGCTCACGCTGCATGAACGGATGACTTTGATCGCGCCGGGGTTCAGCGGGCTATGGTGGGAACGCGCGCGGCTCGAACAGCTGACCGGCGCGCTCGGTGCGGCACGGGCATCGCTCGGCGCGATGCTCGAGACGACGCGCGACGCGTC
The DNA here is from genome assembly GCA_964245955.1 of uncultured Sphingomonadaceae bacterium. GTDB lineage: Bacteria > Pseudomonadota > Alphaproteobacteria > Sphingomonadales > Sphingomonadaceae > Polymorphobacter_B. The sequence continues at coordinate 6,711 of CAXTPH010000127.1, forward strand.
GGTGCGCGGGCGCATCCGCGCCGCGCTCGAGGCACTGGCGCGCAGCACGAGCTAGGGTCTACGAGAGGCGCGCGAAGCAGGAGCGCGCCATGCCGTTGAACGTCGCCGTCCAGATGGATCCGATTGAAACCGTCAATATCGGCGGCGACTCGACCTTCGCGCTGATGCTCGCGGCGCAAGCGCGGGGCCATTCGCTCTGGCATTATCTCAGCACCGACCTGACCTATGCCGGGGGCCGAGTACGCGCGCGCGCCCGGCCGTTGACGGTCGAACCGACGCCGGGCGGCCATTTCCACTGGACGGGCGAGGTAATGACGCTCGACCTCGGCCGGGATACCGACGTCGTCCTCATGCGGCAGGACCCGCCGTTCGACATGGCGTACATTACCGCGACGCATCTCCTCGAACGCGTTCATGGCGAAACCCTCGTGGTCAACGACCCCGCCGAGGTTCGTAACGCGCCTGAAAAACTGTTCGTTCTCGACTACCCCGACCTGATGCCACCGACGATGGTGACGCGGCGGCTCGACGAGGCGGTCGCGTTTCGCGACGAACATGGCGCGGTCGTCGTCAAGCCGCTGTACGGCAACGCCGGCTCGGCGGTGTTCCATGTCGGCGCGGGCGACGCCAATCTACCGGCACTCGTCGAGCTGTTCAGTCAGGTCTGGCGCGAACCGTTCATGGTCCAGAAGTTCCTCCCCGATGTCTCGGCTGGCGACAAGCGCATCGTCCTTGTCGACGGCGTC
>CAXTPH010000128.1:0-7406 GCA_964245955.1 uncultured Sphingomonadaceae bacterium
GGTCGCCGGTAATGGCGGCGGTCGCCCGCGCCGCGGCGGCGGGCCGCGCGGTGATGGGGGTGTGCAACGGCTTCCAGGTCCTGACCGAAGCCGGGCTGCTGCCGGGCGCGCTGATGCGCAACGCCGGGTTGAGCTATGTCTGCCGCGACGTCCGGCTGACTGTCGCCAACAGCCAGACCGTGTTCAGCGCACGCTATGACGCGGGCGAGACGATCCGGATTCCGGTCGGGCATCACGATGGCAACTTTACCGCCGACGATGCCACGCTCGACCGGCTCGAGGGCGAGGGGCGTGTCGTCTTCCGCTACGCCGAGCCGGTCAACGGCTCGGCGCGCGACATCGCCGGCATCGTCAACGACGCGGGCAACGTCCTCGGCATGATGCCCCACCCCGAACGCCTGATCGAGACGGCGCAGGGCGGCACCGACGGGCGGCGGCTGTTCGAGGGGCTCGTCGCCGCGCTAGCCTAGGAAGCTCGCGAGGAACGCCGGGTGGATCGCCCAGCCGAGGAAGCCCGCAAGCCCCATGACGATGCCGAAGCCGCCGAACACCCACGCGACCGCCAGCACCGCGAAGGTCTCGACCACCGCCGACACCGCCGCCGCCGAGACGCTGATCGACATCAGCGCGTCGGCGGCGTCGAACTGGTCGTCGTGGACGTTGAGCGCATCGTAGTTCGCCTCGAACGCCTTCGCCTTGGCCTGAAGCGCCGGCGATTCGGCCCTGTACTTGGCGATCTCGGTCGCCAGCACCGCGGCGCGGGCATCGGCTTCGGCCCCCTTGCCGATGACGAGCAGCTCGGCGGCGGCGGTCTCGTCGATGTGGAGCTTGGTCCGCGTCGCCTGGTATTCGCCCCATGTATCGACCGCGTCGGCCTTCGACTGGGTCATCGCCTGGACGATGTTGCCGTCCTTGATGTTGCACAGGCCGAGGCATACCGACAGCAGGACGACGGTCACCGCGACCATGCGGTTCAGACGCTTGTTCGCCCCTTCGGCGGGCAGATCGTCGGTCTCCATGCGGTCATACCTTGGTCGCGAACGGGGTAAAGTCGGTGCCGCGGTCGAACACGTCGATGCCCTCGGCCGCCTTGAACCACGCGACGATGCGGTAGGTCACCGGGGTCAGCAGGATCTCCCAGCCGACCTTGAGCAAATAGTTGGTCGCCAGTACCTCGAAGACGAGGCTCGTCTGCCACACGCCGAGGAAGGCGAGCGGGTAGAAGATCAGGCTGTCGACCCCTTGACCGACAACGGTCGAGCCGATCGTCCGCGTCCACAGCATCCGGCCCCCGGTCAGCACCTTCAGCCGCGACAGCACGGCGGCGTTGACGATCTCGCCCGCCCAGAACGCGGCGATCGAGGCGAGGAAGATGCGTGGCACCTGACCAAATACCGTCGCCAGCGCCGCCTGCCCGGTCCAGTCGGGCGACGGCGGCAGCGTCACGACGACCCAGCTCATGCCGGCGGCGAACAGCGACGCGGCGAAGCCCGCCCAGACGCAGCGCCGTGCCCGGGCGAAGCCATAGACCTCGGCGAGGATGTCGCCGAGGACGTAGCTGAGCGGAAAGAACAGCACCCCCGCGCCAAAGTGGACCAGCCCGACCACCGGCAGCGTCACCACCGCCGGCTTGCCCGCGCCGATCAGGTTCGAACACAGCAGAATGACGACGAACGCCGCCATCGCGAAGTCGTAATAGCGCAACTGCCGCCCGGCGATCGCACCAGCGTCGACCGCGACGACCCCGGCTGGTTCGACATTCATCGCCCGGCCTCGGGGCCGGAACGCGACGGGTGAGGGAAGCGTGCGATCGCTAGCATTACGCCTGTTTATGCAGACTTCTCGGCGGCGGACAGTGTTTTGTTACGCATCCGGCGGGTTACCCGTCGATGAATTATTGCGGTGCAGCACGACTCGTGCATACTCGCTTGTCGCCGCCCGGGATTGTCCCGAGGCGCGACGATCGGGGACCAGACATGAACCGGCTTGCGCTCGTCCTTGCCACCACCGCCTTGCTGCTGCCGGGGGCGGTGTTCGCCGTCCAGGCCGAGCCGGCCCCGCCGCCGCCAGCCGCTGCCCCGCCGGCTGCTCCGGCCCCACCGGTCGCGGCCCCACCGGTCGCGACCGCCCCAGCCGCTGCGGTCGATCTGTCGAACGACCCGCGGATGCTCGCCGCGATCCGCCACGCCAACGCCAAGGCCGACGCGAAATGCGGCAACGGGGCCGGCGTCGGGGTGGTCGACCTGCAGACCAAGATGGCGGCGCGGACATGCCGCCGCCACATCGTCGACGCCGCCAAGCTCGGCGCCGAATTCGAGATCAATGGGAAGTAACTCCCTGCGCGCGCGAGAATGCCCCTACGGGGATTAGTGTTCCACTTTTGTTCCTGATCTGCTAAGATTGGGCGATGGCCGAGTCGCTCCCCCTCCGCTGGCTCTACCTCGACCTCAACAGCTATTTCGCGAGCGTCGAACAGCAGTTGGCTCCCGAATTGCGCGGCCGCCCGGTTGCGGTCGCGCCGGTCCATACCGATTCGACCAGCGCGATCGCCGCGAGCTACGAGGCCAAGGCGTTCGGCATCAAGACCGGGACGCCGATCTGGGAAGCCAAGGCGAAGTGCCGCGACCTGATCGTCGTCCCCGCGCGCCACGAGGAATATGTCCGCTTCCACCACCGGATCATCGCCGAGGTCGAGCGCCACGTCCCCGTCACCGCGGTCTGCTCGATCGACGAGGTCGCGTGCCGCCTGTGCGACAACGAGAATGACACCGCGGGGGTGCGCGACCTCGCCGGCCGGATCAAGGCGGGCATCGCGGCGAATGTCGGCAGCGAGCTCAGGTCGTCGATCGGCGTCGCGCCGAACCGCCTGCTGGCGAAGATGGCGGCCGACATGGAGAAGCCCGACGGGCTGACCGTGCTCGACGCCGCCTGCCTCGATGCCCGACTGCGCGGGCTCCGGCCGAACGACATCCCCGGCGTCGGCAAGAACATGGAGAAGCGCCTCGCCGCGGCGGGCGTCGTGACGATGGCGCGGATCCTCGACCTCGACCCGCGCGAGGCGCGCAGCGTGTGGGGCAACGTCTGGGGCGAGCGGCTTCACTGGCTCCTCAAGGGCGTCGACCTGCCCGAACGCGAAACGCAGCGGCGGACGATCGGCCACAGCCACGTCCTCGGCCCCGACAAGCGCCACCCCGACCGCGCCCGACTGGTGGCGCGGCGCCTGCTGATGAAAGCGGCGACGCGGCTGCGGCGGATGGAGTGCCGCACCGGCTTCGTCGTGCTGACGGTCAAGGGCGAGAAGGGCGACGCCGCCGCCGACGGCATGCGCGCGCCGGGGTCGCGCTGGTCGCACGGGCAGAAGCTCGTCGCCGCGCAGGATAGTTTTACGCTGCTCAACGTACTCGACGGGCTGTGGACGCGGATGCGCGCCGAACTCGCCGAGCAGCGCTACCGCCAGGTCTCGGTCACCTTCCTCGAACTGACTGCGGCGGCGGAAACCCAGCTCGCGCTGTTCGACGCCGGCCCCGCCGTCGCCCCCGCGACCGAGGCCCGCCGCCTCGCGCTGTCGGCCGCGATCGACCGCATGAACGCCCGCTTCGGCCGCGACGCGGTGACCGTCGGGCACGACAGCGCCGGGGCGTCACGCAGTTCGGGACCGCGGATCGCGTTCACGCGGATTCCCGAGCTAGCGGAGTTTAGGGAGTAGGGCTTGGGGAATGTCCACGATGGGTGGAAGCAAGTCGTCCGCTTAAGGGTGACCAGCGCCGTCTGTTTTCGCGAAAGAATAGACTCCACCGGAGCCATCACCGGGCAACTCCACGTGTCGCGGATTTGCTGGACGATCAAGTCTCAGTTTTAGCGGAACGATGCTAGGCCGGACCTCAAAACCTTGAGCAGATGCTCCCACATATCCTGTCGGCAGGACGTAAGGACCTATCTTGTCGCGCGCGATCACGTAGTTAAAGCCCTCGTTCTTAAAGTTCATCGATCCGTGATTGAGGGTGAGCACCTCGCAACACGGATTCGAATATGTCCCGTTGGCGGCATCGATCGGTAAGCGTGGTTCACCCGTAAACAAAAGGTATGCCCAACCGGCGCAAGCGGCGATTAGGACGAGCCTTCCGACAAGCTTGTTCGCGCTCATAATGGCTGTCTGGACCGTCCAACGAATGTCTGCAAATGGGCGCAAGCCGCGTTCTCGCCCCTTAGTGCAGCTTCAGCTTCGGCCGGACGATCTGGTTGACGTGGCCGACGAGGATCATCGACACGCCTTTCCACCAGCCGTGGATCGCGATCAGATGCATGCGGTACAGCGACATGTAGACGAAGCGCGCGAGCCGCCCCTCGACCGCCATCTTGCCGCCGACGAGGTTGCCCATCAGGCTGCCGACGGTGGCGTAGCGGGCGAGGCTGACGAGGCTGCCGTGGTCCTGATACATGAACGGCTTCAAAGGCTTGCCCGCGATCAGCGCGCGGATGTTGTGGAAGGCGATGTCGGCCATCTGGTGCGCGGTCTGCGCGCGCGGCGGCACCGGGCGGGTCGCACCGGGGGGCAGGTAGTAGGCGCAGTCGCCGATCGCGAAGATGCGGTCGTCGCTCGTCTGCAGTGTCGGGCGGACGACGAGCTGATTGCCGCGGTTGGTCTCGAGCCCGCCGATGCCGTTCATGAACTCGGCCCCCTTGACGCCTGCGGCCCAAACCATGAGGTCGGCGGCGATAAACTCGCCGGTCTTGGTCCGGATGCCGCCGGCCGTCGCCTCGACCACCTGCTCGGCGGTGCAGACGCGGACCCCGATCGCCTCGAGCTCGCCCTGCGCCGCCGCCGCGAGCTTTTCGGGCAGCGCCGGCAGGATGCGCGGGCCGGCCTCGACGAGGACGGTCTTGAGCCGCTTCGAATCGAACACCTCGAGCCCGTACATCGCGAGGCTGTCGGCCGACATGTGGAGTTCGGCGGCGAGCTCGACCCCGGTTGCGCCGCCGCCGACAATCGCGACGCTGACGCTCGCGTCCGACCCCGGATCGGCCTGGATCATCCGCGACACGCGCAGGCACTGGTTGAGCAGTTTGCGGCGGAAGCGATCGGCTTCGGCGCGTTCGTCGAGGAAGATGCAATGCTCGCGCACGCCGGGCGTGCCGAAGTCGTTCGACACCGATCCGACCGCGAGGACGAGATAGTCGTAGCGTATGCGGTGGCGACCGACGATCTCGTGCCCGTCCTCGATGATCGGCGCGACGACGATCTGGCGCGCATCGCGGTCGATCGTCTCGAGCGCGCCGTCGAAATAGCGATAGCCCCAGCGGTGGGCATGACCGCGGTAGCCGACCTCGTCGAGGTTGGCGTCGAGCGATCCGGCGGCGACCTCGTGGAGCAGCGGCTTCCAGATGTGCGTCTGCGCCTTGTCGACGAGGATGATGTCGTAATCGACCTTGCCGAGCGCGCGCCCGAGCTTCGCGACAAGCTCGAGCCCGCCCGCGCCGCCGCCGACGACGACGATCTGCGTCTTTTTCGTCCTTGTCGCGATGCCGTTCGGCGTCATGTCCATGCGTTCATTCCCTGCCGCCGAGGAGTTACCCTAGCAGCAGCGGCGGATTTGTCATCGCGGCACCGTTTGCTGAAGTGCGGGCGACGCTGGTGACAGTCGATCGCGGGGTTTAGAGAAATGGCTGCCCTGGGCGATCCCGTCCGGGCTTCTTCCCGGACAGGGGGCCTCGCGTGTTCTTGCCTCTCGCTGCCGCGGTGATCGTCGCCGCTTCAAGCGTTCCGCTCGCCGTGCTGCAAGTCGACGTCGCGGGGCTCGCGATGATCGTCCAGGTCCGGGACGAGGGGACGGGACGGACCCTTGCCATCGATTGCGTCGATCGCTGTCCGGGGCCGCCGCATTTCACGGAGCTTTTCGACGATACGCCCCTCGGCTTGTTCGAGCCCTTCGATGGCACCCCGATCGTCGTGGCGATCGCCGCCGCCGGCTCGGCCTATCACGTGCGCGCGTATCACCTGTCGGCAATTCGGATCACGCGCGTGCTCGACGTCGCGACACGGGCGGCCCCGGGCTTTCGCGTCGGCGGCGATGGCGCGATCATCGTCACCACGACCGAACGTCGGAGCGATCGCGCGTCGCCGAATACCGACCGAACGGTGGCTTGGATCTGGCGCGGCGCTCGTTTCGACCGGCAGCCTCAGTAGAGGAACCGCTCCTCGGCGATCTTCCCGTCCTTGATCGTGTAGAGCGCGACCTCGTCCATCTGCATCCGCTGGCCCGATTCCTTATTGGTGATGTCCATCGTCCAGCGGATCGCGATCTGGTCGCCGTTGACGTACGGACCGTCGGTCGTCGTGCCGTGGATTTCGTGATTGGCGTACCACCACGCGCTCTTGCCCATCGCGGCGTCCTTGCCCTCGAGCCGTGCCATCGGGCCGTCCATGCCTTCGATCGAGACGACGTCGTCGGCCCAGTATTTCTCGCCGATGTGGAAATCGCCGGCCTTGGTCATTGCCACCATGTCGGCGGCAATCGTGCGAATGTCGGTCATCGTCTCTCTCCCCTTCGAGTCGCAAGCAGAACATACCATGTACGTAATGACAGGGGAATGACAGGGTGCGCGGCACCCGCTAGACCCGCGCCATGACCCAGCCCGCGCCCGCGATTACCGTCCAGATCGTCGCCGATCACGGCCTGACGCCCGCCGAATACGACGAGGTGGTCGCCTCGCTCGGGCGGACACCGAATCTGCTCGAACTCGGCATCTTCTCGGTGATGTGGTCCGAGCATTGCTCGTACAAGTCGTCGCGGCTCCATCTGAAGAAGCTGCCAACCACCGGCCCTCACGTCATCTGCGGCCCCGGCGAGAATGCCGGCGTGATCGACATCGGTGACGGCGATGCCGCGATCTTCAAGATGGAGAGCCACAACCACCCGAGCTTCATCGAGCCGTACCAGGGCGCGGCGACCGGGGTCGGCGGCATCCTGCGCGACGTCTTCACGATGGGCGCGCGGCCGGTGGCGAACCTCAACGCGCTGCGCTTCGGCACGATTGACGCGCCGAAGATGAAGCATCTGATCAAGGGCGTCGTTGCCGGGATCGGCGGCTACGGCAATTGCGTCGGCGTGCCGACCGTCGGCGGCGAGACCAATTTCCACGCGGCGTACAACGGCAACATCCTCGTCAACGCGATGACGGTCGGCGTCGCGCGTCAGGACAAGATTTTCTACAGCGCCGCTGCCGGCGTCGGCAATCCGGTCGTCTACGTCGGGTCGAAGACCGGGCGCGACGGCATCCACGGCGCGACGATGGCGTCGGCGCAGTTTACCGAGGGCGACGAGGACAAACGCCCGACGGTCCAGGTCGGCGACCCGTTCACCGAGAAACTGCTGATCGAGGCGTGCCTCGAACTGATGGCGTCGGAT
>CAXTPH010000129.1:0-7392 GCA_964245955.1 uncultured Sphingomonadaceae bacterium
GGCTTCGGGCGAGAATGTCGTCGAACGTGAAGGTTTGAGCGTTCGGCACCCGGCCCGCTTCGTCCTGGTCGGGACGGGCAACCCCGAGGAGGGCGAACTCCGGCCGCAGCTTCTCGATCGCTTCGGCCTGTCGGTCGAGGTGCGGACCCCCGACAACCTCAAGGAGCGCATCCTTGTGGTGAAGCGCCGCGATGCGTTCGACCGCGATCCGGCCGCCTTCGCCGCCGAATGGGCGGCCGAGGACGCCAAGGTGCTCGACCGGATCGCCGCCGCGCGCGCGCTGCTGCCGACGGTCACCGTCGACGACGACGTGCTCGAGGCGTCGTCGCGGCTGTGCATGGCGGTCGGCGCCGACGGGTTGCGCGGTGAGTTGACGATGCTCCGTGCCGCGCGCGCCACCGCCGCGCTCGACGGCGACACCCAGGTCGACGAGGGGCATCTGATCGAGGTCGCCGCGATGGCGCTGCGCCACCGGTTGCGGCGCAACCCGCTCGACGATTCAGGGTCGACCGCGCGGATCGAGCGCGTCCTCGCCGAGCAGTTCGGCCTCGGCGAACGCGCGAAATCGGCGGCGTGAGCGCCATCGCGGCCCCGGTCGGCCCCGACCGCTGGGCCGACGCGCTGCTCGCTGCCCGGCTGCTCGCGGCCGACGCGGGCCTCGGCGGCATCGTCGTTCGCAGCGCGGCGGGTCCGGCGCGCGACGCGTGGCTCGCGGCGTACACCGCGGCGGCGGCGGGGCCGGTCCGGCGCGTGCCCGTCGGCATCGACGACGAGCGCCTGCTCGGCGGCCTCGACCTCGCGGCGACCCTCGCTGCCGGACGTCCGGTGATGCTGCGCGGCGTGCTGGCCGACGCCGATGGCGGGACGATCGTCTTGCCGATGGCCGAACGAATCGACGCCGGGTTCGCCGGCAAGCTCGCGGCGGTGATGGACAGCCGCGACGTCGCGGTCGAACGCGACGGGATGAGCCTGCGGCTGCCGGCACGGATTACGGTCGTGCTGCTCGACGAGGGGATCGAAGACGAGGCGGTCCCGGCGGCGTTGGCCGAGCGCTGCGCCTTTCGCATCGATCTCGAGGGTCTGGGATCAAATCGCGGCGACAGCGGGGACCAACGAGCGGTTCCGGAGACAGATGATAGCTTGCGCGGCGACGATCGCCGTTCGAATCGGGCGACCATCTCCGACGCCGCTCTCGAAACCCTCGCGGGCACTGCGCTCGCCTTCGGGGTCGACTCGGCCCGTGCCGGTCTGTTCGCGCTCCGCGCCGCGCGCGGCTGCGCGGCGGCGGCCGGGCGCGATGCCGCTGCCGAGGACGACATCGTCACCGCCGCGCGGCTGGTTTTGATGCCGCGCGCGACGCGGATGCCCGCGCCGCAGGACGCCGCCGAGCCCGAACCTGAGGAACCGCCGCCGCCGGAAAACGACGACGGCGACGACGGCAAGACCGATTCGCCCGACGACAACGAACTCACCGCACAGACCGACATCGTCGTCGAGGCGGTCCGCGCCGCGCTCCCCCCCGGGCTGCTCGAAGCGCTGAGCGCCGGAACCGCCGCCGCCGGCCAGCGCGGCGGATCGGGTGCCAAGCGCAAGGCGGCGACGCGCGGGCGTCCGGTCGGCAGCCGCGCCGGCGCGCCCGGTGCGGGCAAACGGCTCGCGCTCGTCGACACGCTCCGCGCCGCCGCACCGTGGCAGAAACTGCGCCGTGACGCCGGGTCGACCCGGGTGGTCGTCCGCCGCGACGACTTCCGCATCCGCCGCTTCGTCGAGCGCGCTGAATCGACAACGATCTTCGCGGTCGATGCGAGCGGGTCGGCGGCGATCGCGCGACTCGCCGAGTCGAAGGGCGCAGTCGAGCTGCTGCTCGCCGAGGCGTACGTCAGACGCACCCAGGTCGCGCTCATCGCCTTCCGCGGCACCGTTGCCGAACTCGTCCTGCCGCCGACGCGGTCGCTCGCGCGCGCCAAGCGCTGCCTCGCCGACATGGCGGGCGGCGGCGGCACCCCGCTCGCCGCCGGGCTCGACGTCGCGATCGAGCTTGCACGCGCGGCGAAGGGCCGGGGGCGGACGCCGTTCGTCGTCGTCCTGACCGACGGGCGCGCCAACATCGCCCGCGACGGGACTGCTTCGCGGGAGCGTGCGAGCGCCGACGCGATGACCGTCGCGCGCGGCTTCGTCGCCGACCGGATCGCGGCGGCGTTCATCGACACCTCGCCGCGCCCGCGCCCCGAGGGAGCGGTGATCGCGGCGGCGATGGGTGCGCGCTACGCGCCGCTGCCCGCCGCCGGGGCGGCGGCGATGGCGGGGGTGGTTCGGGCGCTGTCACAATGACGGGGGCCGTCACACCGCCGCCGCACTGGCGGATCGACGGCGGCGACTGGCCGAACCGCGACGCGAGCCGCTTCGTCGCGGCCGGCGGGATGCGCTGGCACGTCCAGGTCGCGGGTGCCGGGCCGGTCGTTGTCCTGCTCCACGGCACCGGCGCGGCGACGCATAGCTGGCGCGACATCCTCCCCGACCTTGCGCGCGACTTCACCGTCGTTGCGCCCGACCTGCCGGGACACGGCTTTTCGAGCGGCCTCGGCGCGCCGACGCTGCCGGCGATGGCGCAGGCGGTCGCGGCGCTGCTCGGCGAACTCGGCGCGGCCCCGGCGCTGATCATCGGCCATTCGGCGGGGGCGGCGATTGCGCTGCGGCTGGCGATGGACACGCCGGTCCCGGTCGTCAGCTTCAACGGGGCGCTGCTGCCGTTTCCGGGGCCCGCCGCGCGGCTGTTTCCTGCGATGGCGAAGCTGCTGTTCGTCAACCCGCTGGTCCCGGCGATCTTCGCGCTTCAGGCGCGCGGGCCGGGGGTCGTTCCGAAGTTCCTCGCGCGCGCGACCGGGTCGACGATCGACGCGCGCGGAATCGAATTTTACACGCGGCTGTTCCGCCGCCGGGACCATGTCGCGGGCGCACTGGCGATGATGGCGCACTGGGATTTGGCGACGTTCTCAGCCGGTTTCGACCGTGTGCGCGGACCGGTGCGGCTGGTCTACGGCGACCGCGACGCCGCCGTTCCACCATCGGTCGCGGGCGATGTCGCCGCGCGGATCGACGGCGCGAAGGCGGAGGCGATGCCAGGCCTCGGTCATCTCGCGCACGAGGAGGCGCCGGCGACGGCAGCCGCCATCATCCGCGCCGCCTTGGCCGCAAGGGACTGAGGATCATGGCGAATTATTACGGCGCGATCGAAGGCGCGATCTTCGCGGTGATCGTCCTCGGCCTCGCCTTCTGGCAGCTGTGGTCGCTCAGGAAATAACGCGCGGCATCCGGAACGGCAGCATCAGGCGGACGACCGGCGAGCGGAAGCGGTCGAGCGACAGGCTCTCGTGAACCGCGTCGCACGCCTCGCCGAACAGCCGCGTCCGCAGCGCCGAGCGCACGTAGAACGGCGAATCCTCCCATGTTCGCAGCACCTTGGCGACCCCGCCCGCGTCGGCGCGCGTCCCCCGGGCCATCCGCCACGCGCTCGTCGGCAGGCGGAAGCGCGGCGGCGCGGCGACGTGCTCGACCGTCCCGTCGGGACCAATCCGCAGGGCGAGGGCAAAGCTCGATCCGTCACGGCGGACCCCGTCGTAGAGCACCACGGTATCGCGGCTGAGGTGTGCGCGCGACCAGTCCCAGTCGGCGAACCCGTCCTCGAGCGCCTCGGTGCCGGCGTTGCTATCGAGATAGCCGGTCCCCGACCACGATACGCCGGGGCGGTCCATGCGAACCTCGACCCGCGCGCGCGGCGCGATCGGCCGCCAGCGGTGGCGCCCGCCGGGGTCGAGCGCGAAGCTGTCGGCGACGACCGCCTGCGGGGTCAGCCGGACGGTGCCCCGCAGCCGCGACGGGATCGGCGCGGTGACCTCGTCAATCGTCGCGACGAGCGTATCGCCGTCCCAGCGCAGCGAACTCGGCCCGATCGCGAGCGACCCGGCGTCGCGGACGAGCGCGTCGCGACCGCGCTCGGTCATCGCCCAGCGCTTCGAGCGCGGGCCGTACAGCGCAACGTTGAACGCGACGTGGTTCGCCGGATCGCCGCGTCCGCTCCACGCGTAATACGGCGAAAATACGCTGCCGATGAACGCGATCAGGGTCAGGCCGTGCTTGCCGTCATCGGACAGCGCGTCGATGTACCACCAGCGGTATCCCTGGCCGGCTACCGCGCCGTCGAATGCAGGTCCGACAGCAAGCGCTTCGCCGCGAGCCGTCCCGACAGCGCCGCCATCGGCACCCCCGCGCCCGGATGCGTCGCTCCCCCGGCGAGATAGAGCCCCGGAATCCGCGTCGTCGACCCCGGGCGCTGGAACGACGCCCGCCAGCCGTGCGACGCCCGCCCGTACAACGCGCCCCCCGTCGCCGGGAACAGCGCGTTGAAGTCCGCCGGCGTCGTCCGCACCGTCGCCGCCGCTGTCCGCGCGACGGTCAGCCCGCTGTGCGCCAACATTGCGAAGGTCGCCGATTCGCACGCGTCGATTTCTCCAGGTGTCAGGCCCCGACCGTCGGCCGTGGCGGGCGCGTTGACGATCATGTGCAGCCGTTCGGGTCCATGTCCAGTCGCCTCGTCGCCGCGATCCTCGGCGCAGACGTAGACGCTCGGGGTTTCGGGCAGCCGGTGGCGGGCGAAGATCGCGTCGAATTCGGCGCGATAGTCGTCGGCGAAGAAGACATTATGGTGGCTGAGGTCGAAGCCCGCGGTCTCGGCGACAAGCGTCAAGGTCAACGCCGACAGCGAGCGGTCGCGCGCTGGCATTGTCGAAACCGCTCGCGCGGCGGCGATCCCGAAGTGCCCGCTCGCCAGCGCCTGCGGGTCGGCATTGACCACGACAGCCCGCGCTTCGATCCGCTCTCCGCTCGCGAGCACGACTCCCTCGGCTCCGCCCCGCCCGACGACGATCTCGGCGACCGGCGCGGCATAGCGGAACCGTGCACCGTGTCGCGCCGCCAGCGCCTCGAGCGCACGCGCGATCCGGTGCATGCCACCATCGACCTGCCACACCCCGCTATTCTCGACATGCGCGATCAGCATCAGCGTCGCCGGCGCGAGGAACGGCGATGCGCCCGAATAGGTCGCGTAGCGCCCGAACAGCTGGCGCAGCCGGGGATCGTGGAAATAGCCGCCGAGCGCGCCCCACAGGGTCTCGAACGGGCGGATGCTGAGCAGGTCGCCGGGGCGCGAGAGCCCGATGCGTGCAGTCAGGCCGAGCGGGTTGGTCGCGGGCGCGTCGAGGAAACTCGACGCGAGGGTCGTGTAGGTCCGCCGCGCCTCGGCGGCAAAAGCGCGAAAACGCGTCGCCTCGTCCGCCCCGGCAAAGCCACCGATTGCGTCGGCGGAGGCGTCGATATCGGCGAACAGGTCGAGTCGTGCCTCCGCCCCCCACGCATGACGCGCGAGCGTCGTCACCGGACGCAGCGTCAGATAATCGTCGAGCGAGGCGTTCGCGGCGGCGAAGATCGCCTCGAACACCCAGCGCATCGTGAACACCGTCGGTCCGGCATCAAGCAGGCGGCCGTCGATCGCCAGCTCGCGCAACTTGCCCCCCGGCGTCGCCGCAGACTCACAGACGACGACGTCCTCGCCAGCCGCCGCGAGCAACGCCGCCGCGGTCAGCCCGCCGACGCCGGCACCGATGATGACGATGGGCCTGTTCATGGCGCCGCTTCTAGCGCGGTGTCTCCGCGCTGGGGAGCCGCTGCCGTGCCGCATCGCGTCTGTCCTACACGGGCGCGATCGGCTTATGACACACGCCGTTGCGAGTCGCATACCGCGGAGGGGCAGACGTTGGGGAGACGATCGATCGAAAACAACCATTCCTTGCCCGTGCGCCTTTCCGGGATCCGGCGAGATTTTCGCGATGTTTCAAGAGCGCGGCGGCGTGAACTATGCGAAGTTAGCGTCCCCGAATGACGCGCCTGCCCCCCGCCTGGCACGAGCGCTGGATCATGTGGCGCAATGCCCGCCTCGGCAGCCCGGCATTTCAGCGCTGGGCGGCGAAGTTCCCGCTAACGCGGCCGATCGCGCGGCGGCGGGCGCGGGCGCTGTTCGATATCGTCGCGGGGTTTACCTATTCGCAGGTCGCTTACGCTGCCGTCGAGGTCGGGCTGCTGCCGTTCGTCGCCGAGTCGAAACGCTCGCTCGCCGAGGTGGCGGCGCATACCGGCCTGCCGCCGGCGGGCGCGGAGCGGCTGCTCCGGGCGGCGATCGCGATCGACCTCGTCGAGGCGGCCGGCGGCGGCTACCTGCTCGGCAGCGCGGGGGCGGCGATGCTCGGCAACCCCGGGGTGCCCGAGATGATCGCGCATCACCGCTACCTCTACGTCGACCTTGCCGACCCGGTTGCCCTGTTGCGCGGCGGCGGCGGCTCGCTCGCCGACTACTGGTCGTACGGCGACGCCAGCGATGAGCGGGCCGCAGCGTATTCCGCACTGATGGCTGCGTCGCAGCCGATGCTCGCCAACCAGATTCTCGAGGCCTTTCCGCTCGGTCGGTACCAGCGGCTACTCGATATCGGCGGCGGGGCAGGGGTCTTCCTCGCGGCCGCCGGCGCGCGCTTCCCCGCGCTCGAGCTGATGCTGTTCGACCTGCCCGCCGTCGCCGCGCGCTATGTCGGTCGGGCGGTGGCCGTCGGCGGCAGCTTCATCGATGACGCGCTACCGCCGGGTGCCGACATCGTCAGCCTCGTCCGTGTGCTGCACGACCATGACGACGAGGTGGTCGAAACGCTACTTAAGAAGGTTCATGCCGCGTTGCCGGAGGGCGGTACTGTCCTCATTGCCGAGCCGATGGCCGAGACCCCTGGAGCGGCGCCGATCGGCGACGCCTACTTCGGAATGTACCTACTGGCGATGGGCTCGGGACGTCCCCGATCGGCGGCGGCGCTTGGTACGATGCTGTACGCCGCTGGATTTGTTGAGATTCGGGAACACGCCACGGCGCTGCCGCTAATCGTTCGCGTTCTGACCGCTCGCCGTAAATCGTTGTTGACACTCTCGACCGTCAACCTAGACTGACACCTATGAACTGTCAGGACAGACTGACAGTTTGGCGGACCGGGGATCATCCCGCCCGCCACGGGGTTGGTCGATGCAGACAACGGCAGTGGTTTTGGAGGCTCCCGAGCGGTTATCGCTTCGGCTCCTGACCCTGCGCGAAGTCGAGGCGCACGATGTCGTCGTCGAAATCGACCACAGCGGCATTTCGACCGGCACCGAGCGGCTGCTCTACACCGGCACGATGCCGGCGTTCCCGGGCATGGGCTACCCGCTCGTTCCCGGCTACGAGTCGGTCGGGCGGGTCATCGCGGCCGGTGCCGACGCGCAGGACCGGATCGGCGATACGGTCTTCGTCCCCGGCGCAAATTGCTA
>CAXTPH010000130.1:0-7376 GCA_964245955.1 uncultured Sphingomonadaceae bacterium
GGGGTCGCCCGCGCCGTCGTCAACGTCCATTATTTCGCCGAGCAGATCGAGGCGCATCTGGCGAACCGCGACACGCCGGCGGTGGTTATCTCCAACGAACGCGACACCCTGCTCGAGACCGGCGGCGGCGTGACCAAGGCGTTGCCGCTGATCGACGCCGACCCGTTCTTCGTCGTCAACAGCGACAACCTCTGGGTCGATGGGTCGATCGACACGCTGCACCTGCTCGCGCAGCGGTGGGACGAAGCGACGATGGACGCGCTGCTGCTCGTGGTGCCGCTGGCGCGGGCGAGCGGCTACGAGGGGCGCGGCGATTTCCACATGGACCCGGTCGGGCGACTGCGGCGGCGGGTCGAGCACCGCGTCGCGCCGTATGTCTTCTCGGGGGTCCAGCTGCTGTCGAAGCGCCTGTTCGACGGCGAACCGGTCGAGGCGTTCTCGCTCAACCGGCTGTACGACAAGGCGCTGGCGGGGGGCCGCCTGTTCGGCGCGGTTCACGGCGGCTTGTGGTTCCACGTCGGCACCCCGGCGTCGGTCGGCGCGACCGAAGTGCTGCTTGCCGACAGTTAACGTCTTCACCATCGCGCCGCACGTCGCGTTCGTCGACGCGCTGGCGAAGGGGCTGCTCGCGCGGACTGCGGGCAATCCGATCGCGCTGGCGCGGGCACAGGTGCTGCTGCCCAACCGGCGGGCGGTGCGGGCACTCGGCGATGCCTTCGTCCGGCTGTCGGGGGGCGGACTGCTGCTGCCGCGGATGACGCCGATCGGGGATGTCGACGCCGACGAGGCACTCGGGCGCTTCGACGGCGACTTGACGACCGACGCCGACCTCCTCCCTGCGATCGACCCAACCAAGCGGCGGCTGCTGCTCGCCCAGCTCGTCCGGCGGTGGCGCGACGGCGTGAGTGCAATCGAGGCGCTCCGCCTCGCCGACCAGCTTGCGGCCGCGTTCGACGCGCTGGCCTTCGAGGAGATCGACCCGGCCGCGCTGACCGGCTTCGCCCCCGACGACATTGCGCACCACTGGGAGGCGACGCTCGCGTTCTTCCGCGTCGTCCTCGACCTGTGGCCCCCGCTCCTCGCCAGCCATGCCGAGATCGATCCGGCGACCCGCAACCGCGCGCTGCTCGACGCGCTCGCCGCGCGATGGAAGGCGACGCCGCCGGGGCTCGTCGTCGCCGCGGGCATGGCCGGCGTCGCGCCGCCGGTCGCGCGGCTGCTGCGGGTGATCGCGCGGCTGCCGCAGGGGTTGGTCGTACTGCCGGGCCTCGATACCGCGATGAGCGACGACGCGTGGGGCGCGATCCGCTGCCACCTTAGCGATGGTGACGCCGACGAGCCCGCCGACCCGGCGCGAAACAGCGAGGAGCACCCGCAGTTCGCGCTCAAATGCCTGCTTCACCACCTCGACGTCGCCCGCGGCGAGATCGCCGACTGGGGCGAGACGACCGCGCTCGACGGCCCGGCGGGGCGCGCGGTCGAGGTGGCGCGGGCGATGGCACCGGCGGCGTTCACCGGCGACTGGCGGCATCGCGCGGTCGATGCGACGCTGTTCGCGCACGTCCGCGCGGTGACCGCCGCGACCCCGGCTGAGGAGGCGCAGGTCATTGCGCTGGCGCTCCGCCGCGCGCTCGACACGCCGGGCAAGACCGCCGCGCTCGTCACCCCCGATCGCGGCCTCGCGCGGCGCGTCGCGGCGCACGTCGCGCGCTGGGGGATCGAGGTCGACGACTCGGCGGGAACGCCGCTGCGGGTGACGCCGCCGGGCGCGCTCCTGCTCGCGCTGGTCGAGGCGGCCGCGCGCGGCTTCGCGCCCGTCGCGCTGCTCGCGGTATTGAAGCACCCGTTGGTCCGGCGCGGCGACGCGCGGCTCGGCTGGCTTGAGCAGGTGCGGCGGCTCGACCTCGCGCTGCGCGGGGTCCGTCCGGCCCCCGGGCTCGACGGGACCGGCGCGCAGGTCGACGCCGAGGACGCGCGGCTGTCGCCGTGGTGGGCCGAGGTCGCGGCGCTGCTCGATCCGCTCGAACGCCTGTTCGCGGCGCCGACGGTCAGCTTCGCCGACCTGATGGCCGCGCTGCGCGAGGCGGCGGCGGCGTTGTGCGGGGATGCGCTGTGGGCGCGGCCGGAGGGGCGGGCGCTCGCGAGCCTCGTCGACGCGCTCGAGACCCACGGCCATCATCTCGACCCGTTCGACCCGCCCGACGCTCCGGCGCTGATCGCCGCGTTCCTGTCGGAGACCGCGGTGCGCCAGCCGTTCGGCAAGCATCCGCGGCTGGCGATCTACGGCACGCTCGAGGCGCGGCTCCAGCGCGCCGACCTGATGATCCTTGGGGGCATGAACGAGGGCGTCTGGCCGGCGCGCCCGGTGCCCGACCCGTGGCTCGCGCCGAAGCTGCGGAGCCACCTCGCGCTGCCGTCGCTCGAACGCCGGATCGGGCTCGCCGCGCACGACTTCGTCTCGGCGCTCGGCGGGCCGGAGGTGCTGCTGACCCGCGCCCGGCGCGACGAGACCGCGCCGGCAGTGCCGTCGCGCTTCTGGCTGCGGCTCCACGCGCTCGGCGGCGACGCGATGCGCAGCGACGACGACCTGCTCGGTATCGCCCGCGCGCTCGACGCGGCGCCGCAGGTGCCGGCGACGCGGCCCGCGCCCGCGCCGCCTGCCGCGCTCCGCCCGCGTCGGATCTCGGTCACCGCCGCCGAACGGCTCAAGGCCGATCCGTACAGTTATTATGCGGCGACGATGCTCAGGCTGCAGGCGCTCGAGGCGCTCGATGCCGACGCCAGCGCCGCCGAGCGCGGCACCGCGGTTCACGCGATCCTCGAGGAATGGGTCAAGCGCGGCGGCGCCGACCCGGCGACATTGCCGCGTTTCACCGAGGCCGAGCTGATCCGATGGGACGGCCACCCGCTGATGCGCGCGCTCTGGGCACCGCGCGTCCGCCGGGCGATGGAATGGGTCGTCGAGCAGATGAGTGTCTGGGAAGCCGAGGGTTGGACCCCCGCCGCCGCCGAGGCCGACGGCCAGATCGAGCTCGCCAACGGCATCACGCTGCGCGGCAAGGCCGACCGCATCGACCGCAGCGACGCCGGCGCGCTGGCGATCGTCGACTATAAGACCGGGGTGATCCCGAGCCACGCGCAGGTCGCCGGCGGCTTCGCGCTGCAGATGGGGCTGCTCGGCTGGCTGGTCGAGGAAGGGCGGCTCGGCGGGGTCGCCAAGGGGCCGATAGGGGCAATGCGCTACTGGAAGCTCGGCGGCGGCACCGACCCGGGCAAGGCGTCGGACCCGCTCAGGTTCCGCAGCGAAGTGACGATGGTCGCCGACCATATCCTCGCGACCAAGGCCCATTTCATGACGCTGTGTGAGACGATGCTGCTCGGGGAGGGTGCGTTCACGGCGAAGCTCCATCCCGAATACGCTAAGGGCAACGACTACGACCAGCTCGCGCGCGTTCTCGAATGGCTCGGACGACCCCGCCAGTGAAGCCCCTGCAGAGCCTCCTCAACGTCCAGGCCGACGGCGCGTCGCCCGCGGGGAGCGCGTGGATGTCGGCGTCGGCGGGGACCGGCAAGACGCAGGTGCTGATCGCGCGGGTGCTGCGGCTGCTCCTCGCCGGCTCGCCGCCCGAGCGTATCCTCGCGCTGACCTTCACCAAGGCGGGGGCCGCCGAGATGCAGAACCGCATCTTCGAGCGGCTGAGCGGCTGGGTCGCGGCGGGCGACAACGAACTCAAGTCCGACCTCGCCGCGATCCGCGCCGACACCGATCCCGATACCTGTATGCGGGCGCGGCAGCTGTTTGCGCGCGTCCTCGACGCCAAGGGGGGCTTGCAGGTCCAGACGATCCACGGCTTCGCCCAGTCGCTGCTCGCGAGCTTCCCGGTCGAGGCGGGGATCGCGCCGGGGTTCGCGGCGCTCGACGACCGTTCGGCGCTGGCGCTGCGCGGGCAGGTCCTCGCCGAGGCGATCGCGGCGGCCGACGACCCGGCGTTCCTCGACGACGTTGCGGCGATGGCGATCGCCAGCGGCGAGGCGCGGCTGGCGACGATCGCGGCGACGCTGATCGGCCACCACGACGCGATTGCCGCGATGGGCAACCCGGCGGGGTTCGAGGCGAAGCTGCGCCGGGCGTTCGGCCTGCCTGGCGAGGGGACCAACGTCGATGTACTCGAGGCGGCGGTCGCGACGATCGACACCGACGCGCTCGACCATCTTGCCGGGGTCTATGAGCGCCACGCCGGGGCGACATCGCTGGCTTCCGCCGACACGCTGCGCTGGTGGCTCGACTGCGCGCCCGCCGCCCGCGCCGCGCACTTCGACCGGCTGTGCACCGTCTTCCACCGACAGGACGGCGAGCGCCGCGCCAGCCTCGTTCCCGGCGGCAAGAAAGCCGATTTCGCCGACATCGCGCTCGCCGATACCTTGTGCGAGGCGGTCACCGCCGTCGCCGGGGTCCGCCGCCTGCTCGACGCGGTGGCCAACGCCGCGCGCCACCTGCGCGCCGGCGCGCGGCTCGGCGAGGCGTATGCGCTCCACAAGCACCGCGCCGGGGTGATCGACTACGACGACATGATCGCGCGCGCGGCGACGCTGCTCAAGGGCGACGGCGCGAGCGCGTGGGTCCGCTACAAGCTCGACCGGCGGATCGACCATCTCCTTGTCGACGAGGCGCAGGACACCAACGAGGCGCAGTGGGACATCGTCGAGGCGCTGACCGACGAGTTCTTCGACGGGCTCGGTGCGCGCGACGTGCAGCGCACCCTGTTCGTCGTCGGCGACTTCAAGCAGGCGATCTTCAGCTTCCAGGGGTCCGACCCGAAAATCTTCGAGGGGCGGCAGGGCCATTTCCGGGCCAAGGCCGAGGATGCGCGGCTCGGCTGGAGCGATCTGCCGATGACCTTGTCGTTCCGCTCGACCCCGGCGGTGCTCGAGGTGGTCAACGCCGTCGTCGACGACCTAGGCCACGAAGCGCTCGGCATGAACGAGGGGGTGCTGCCGCACGCAGCGTTCCGCGAAGACGCGATCGGCCGGGTCACGCTGTGGCCGCCGCTCGTGCCCGAGGCCGACGAGGAGGCCGTCGACGACGACGCCCCGTGGCTGCCCGCGGCGCAGGTGATGATGGCGCACCGGCTGGCGCGGCAGATCGCGGCGTGGCTCGCTCCCGCGACCGCGCTCGACCTGCCGGCGCGGGGCCGCGCGTGCCGCCCCGAGGACATCCTCGTCCTCGTCCGCAGCCGCGGCGAGTTCGTCGGCGCGCTGGTCGGCGCGCTCCATGACTTTGGCGTCGCCGTCGCCGGCGTCGACCGGTTGCGGCTGACCGCGCCGCTCGCCGTGCAGGACTTGCTTGCACTCGTCCGCTTCGCGCTCCAGCCCGACGACGACTTGACCTGTGCCGCCCTGCTGACTTCGCCGTTCATCGGGATGAGCCAGGACGGCCTATTCGCACTCGCCAACCCACGGCGCGGGACGCTCTGGTCGGCGGTCCGCGACGCCGGCGGCTGGGCGGCAGAGTTCCTGTCGGCAGTGCTCGCGCTCGCCGACTTCGCGCCGCCGTACGAGTTTCTCGAGACGATCCTGTCGGGGCCGCTGCAGGGACGCAAGCGGCTGCTCGGGCGGCTCGGGGCCGAAGCGCGCGACCAGATCGCGGCGCTGCTCGGCCAGGCGCTAGCGTTCGAGGCGGCGAACGCGCCGTCGCTGCAGGGCTTCCTCAGCTGGATCGAGGCGGACGACATCGACCTCAAGCGTGACCCCGACGCGCCGGTCGATGCGGTGCGGATCATGACCGTCCACGGCGCGAAGGGGTTGCAGGCCCCGGTCGTCGTCCTCGCCGACGCGACGAAGGCGCTGCCGCGCGACCGCGACGGCCACGTCATGCTCGCGCTCGATGGCGGCGAGCCGGTGCCGGTGTTCCACGGCGGCAAGGCGGGCAAGGTCGGGGTGATCGCCGCCGAGGCCGAGGCGCGCACGACCGCCGCGACCGCCGAGCACTGGCGGCTGCTGTATGTCGCGCTGACGCGGGCCGAGGACCTGCTGTTCATCGGCGGCGCGCTCGCCAAGGCGCGCGGCGACACGCCCGCCGTGCTGCCGCCCGACAGCTGGTACGCGGCGGTCGAGCGGGCGATGGAGTCGAACCTTGCGCTCGACGAGGACGCCGATCCGGTCTGGGGGTCGGCTAGGGTCCATCGCGCCGGGCTGAAGGTGACGCCCGAGACGCGGCCACCGGCGGCAGCGATCGATATCGCGCTGCCCGGGTGGGCGACGACCCCCGCCGCGCCTGAAGCGCGCCCGCCGCGTCCGCTCAGTCCGTCGGCGATCGCCGCCGACGACGTCGCGCAGCCGCCGCCTGGGCCGGCGGCGAAGGCCGCGGCGCGGCGCGGGCAGCTGCTCCACACGCTGTTCGAACGACTGCCCGGCGTCGCGGTCGACAAGCGCGCCGGGGTCGCGGCGGCCTGGCTCGCGCGCACCGCGCCCGACTTGGCCGCCGCCGAGCGCGAACGGATCGCCACCTGCGCGCTCGACATCATCGCCGCGCCGCGCTTCGCCGCGCTCTTCGGGCCCGACGCGCTCGCCGAAGCGCCGATCGCGGCGACCGTCGGCGACGTCGTCATCGCCGGCACCGTCGACCGGCTGCTGATCGAGCCCGGGCGGGTACAGGTGATCGACTTCAAGACGGGCACGCGCGTGCCCGCCGACGCCGCCTCGGTCGTGCCGTACCACCTCCGCCAGATGGCGGCGTACGTCGCCGCGCTCGCGCGCATCTTCCCCGGCCGGACGATCGAGGCGGCGCTGCTCTATACCCACGATGCGACCCTGATCGACCTGCCGCCCGCGCTGCTCGCGGCGAACGCGCCGGGTTGAGGCGGAACCCGTGCGGTCCGGCTGCGCTATCGGCTTCGACCCATTGGAGACGCTGACATGGCCGACAAGCAGGCAACCCTCTACCGCATGATCCTGCCCGAGGAAACGTGCCCGTTCGGCGTCCGGGCGAAGCAGCTGCTCGACGACGCCGGCTACACGGTCGACGAACATATCCTGAGCAGCCGCGACGAAGTCGAGGCGTTCGAGGCGAAGCACGGGGTCGAGACGACGCCGCAGGTGTTCATCGACGGCGAGCGCATCGGCGGCAGCGACGATCTCGAAGCCTATCTCGCCGGCTGACAACGGCGGTTGCGCGCCGCCAAGAAACGCTTGGGCGCGGACGATTGCCGGGGTCGCCGCGCCGACCTATCTTGTCTCCAGCGATTGCATGAGGATACCGCCATGGCTGCCAAGCACGTTACCGACGCCTCGTTCCACAGCGATGTCATCGCCTCGGGCCGTCCGGTGCTCGTCGATTTCTGGGCCGAATGGTGCGGCCCGTGCCGCCAGATCGGCCC
>CAXTPH010000131.1:0-7334 GCA_964245955.1 uncultured Sphingomonadaceae bacterium
GGTCGCCGTCGCCAGCGGGTTGAACGTCGCGATGTTGTGGACGAGGCCGTAGCGCACCGGCTCGTCGTCGCGCTCGGCCTCGAAGGTGCCGAACAGCCGGTCCCAGACGATGAACACCCCGGCATAGTTGCGGTCGAGGTAGCGCGGGTTGCTGCCGTGGTGAACGCGGTGGTGCGACGGCGAGTTGAGGACATATTCGAGCCCGAACGGCAGCCGCCGGACCGCCTCGGTATGGACCCAGAACTGATAGATCAGGTTGATCCCCGCGACGAACAGCACCAGCCGGACGTCGAAGCCGAGCAGCAGCAGCGGCAGGCGGAAGGCGAAGCTCAGCGACCAGAAGCCGGTCCACGTCTGCCGCAGCGCGGTGGTCAGGTTATAGTGCTGGCTCGAATGATGGATGACGTGGCTCGCCCAGAACCAGCGGACGCGGTGGGCGCTGCGGTGGAAGGCGTAATAGAGCAGGTCGTCGAACACGAAGCACAGGACGCCCGACCACCACGTCACGGGGATCGCGAACAGATGGTAGCGCCCGACCGTGGCATATGTCGCGACGATCGTCGCGCCGAACACCACCGCCGCCATCGTCGAGCCGAAGCCCATCGTCAGCGAGGTGAAGCTGTCGCGCCAGTCGTAGTCGCCCTTAGCGCCGAAGCGGACCGCGAGCATCTCGACGAGCACGAGCACGATGAACGCCGGGGTGGCGATGGCGATGGGGTCGGAAAAGGTCATACGCGGGCGGCGGGGTCGACGCGGACGACCCAGCGGTCGCCATGGGGGCGGACGCTCGCGATGCGCCCGTCGCGGCCCCAGACCAGCGCGGTCCGCGTTGCCGGATCGACTTCGGCGCTGGCGGCGGCGAAGCCGGGCAGCGCCGCTTCGGTCTCGGCGACCGCGGTCGGCGCGTCGAGCGCCGGGTTGCGGGCGAAGCCGATCGCGCGGGCGAACAGAACCAGTGTGACGATGCCGAGGATCGAGACGAAGATCATGGTGTCGCCGATACTCTCTCAGACAGCCCGACCAGCGCCTTGCGCAGCCCCGACACGTCGTAGCGCCCACTCGCGGCAGCGGCGATGATCGCGTCGGGGTCGCCGCCGCGCTTCGCCTCGGCGAGCGCCCACAGGTTGGCCGACCGCGTCCCCGACCGGCAATAGGCGAGGACCGGGCCGGGGGCGGCGTCGAGCGCGGCGGCCATCGCCTCGACCTGGTCCATGTTGAAGCCGCTGAGGTCGACCGGGATCGCGGTGTAGCCGAGCCCCGCCGCGACCGCCGCCGCGCGCATCGCGTCATCGCCGGGCTGGCCGGGCTCCTCGCCGTCGGGGCGGTTGTTGACGATGTGGGTGAAGCCCGCGGTCGCGGCGGCGGCGAGGTCTTCCGGGGCGATCTGCCCGGCGACGGACATGGTTTCGGTCAGGCGAATGAACATACCGCCGGTTTAGCCCGCCGGCGCAGCGGACGCTACTCCCGTCCGCGCGCGAGGTCGGGTTGGGCGCGGCGCTCGAGCAGCTGATGGTGCGCCGCCCGCGCATCGAACCGCGCGAGGAGCGCGCGCGCCGCGTCGGGGACATGCGCGAGCGTCGCGTCGGGACCGATGAAGCGCTCGATTGCCGCGATCGTGTCGAACGCCATGATGGTGGTGAACTCGACCTCCTCGCCATCGTTGCGGCGCAGGATGTCGATCTGGAGGAAGCCGGCGATGCACCGCGCCTCGATCGCGGGGACGACCTCGGTGCACAGCAGGTGCTGGTACGCGTCGGCATTGGCCGGGGTCGTCCAGCCGCGCCAGATCCGGGCGATCATCAGCTCGTCGCCCCGCCCTGCGCAACCGCGGCGGCCGAGCCGGGGAGCGGGATGAACTCGGTCTCGCCGGGGACGCGCGGAAAGCGCCCGGCGACCCAGTCGGCCTTCGCCTGCGCGATGCGGTCGGTCGAGCTGCTGACGAAGTTCCACTCGATATGCCGGACCCCGAGCGACGCGCCGCCGAGCAGCATCGCCCGGGTCGGCTCGAGCGCGGTCCACGCCACCTCGCCGCCGGGCGCGACGACGACCATCGTGCCGGCTTCGTAGCGGACCCCGCCGAGGTCGATCGCGCCCGCGACGACATAGACCGCGCGCTCCTCGTGCTCGCCGGGCAGCGCGACCGAGGCCCCGGCATCGGCCTCGACGTCGACGTAGAACATCGCGCTGAGCGCATTGACCGGCGACGCCGCGTGGAACGCGGTGCCGGCGATCAGCGTCCGCTTCGCGCCACCGAAGGCGATCGACGGCAGCGACGCGGCGGGGTGATGCGCGAAGCTCGGGGCGTCCTCGGCGTGGTCGTCGGGCAGCGCGACCCACGACTGGATGCCGTGCATACGGTGACCGGCGGCGCGGGCGGCGGGCGGGGTCCGCTCGCTATGCGCGATGCCGCGCCCCGCGGTCATCCAGTTGACCGCGCCGGGCGCGATGTCGACCACCGTGCCGAGGCTGTCGCGGTGGCCGAGTGCGCCGTCGAACAGATACGTCACTGTCGCCAGTCCGATATGCGGGTGCGGCCGGACGTCGATCCCGGCGCCGGGCGCGAACTCGGCCGGCCCGAGATGGTCGAAGAACACGAACGGCCCGATCGACCGCATCGCCGCCTGCGGCAGGACACGCGCCACGCTAAAGCCACCAAGATCGCGGACGTTGCCGGTAAGGGTATGGGTGACGGTCATTCGGCGGCCTCGTCGAGCCCCTCGGGCGGCAGGTTGTGGCCGAGCAGGCGGAGGAGCTCGGCAGCGCTGGCGACGATGTTGGTGCCGGGGCCGAAGATCGCGGCGGTGCCGGCGGCGCGGAGGAAGTCATAGTCCTGCGCCGGGATGACGCCCCCGGCGATGACGCGGATGTCGCCGCGTCCGGCGGCTTTCAGCGCGGCGATGAGTTCGGGGACGAGCGTCTTGTGCCCGGCGGCGAGGCTCGACGCGCCGACGATGTCGACGTCCTCGAGCGCAGCGAGCGCGGCGGCCTCGGTCGGCGTCTGGAACAGCGGGCCCATGGTGACCTCGAAGCCGAGGTCGGCGAAGGCGCTGGCGACGACCTTGGCGCCGCGGTCGTGGCCGTCCTGCCCCATCTTGGCGATCATCACCCGCGGGCGGCGACCCTTGCGCTGCTCGAAGGCGGCGATGCCCGCCTGGACGCGGGCGAAGCCCGGGTCGCCGCCGTACGCTGCGCCATAGACGCCGCTGACCATGCGGACGACGGCGGCGTGGCGGCCGAACACGTCCTCCATCGCGCTGCTGATCTCGCCGAGCGTGCACCGTGCCCGCGCCGCGTCGACCGCGAGCGCGAGGAGGTTGCCGTCACCGGCCGCGCCGTCGCGGATGGCGTCTAGCGCCGCTTCGGCGCGGGCGGTGTCACGGGTTGACCGGACGTGGGCGAGCAGCGCGATCTGGCCTTCGCGGACGCTGTCCGAGTCGACGTCGAGGATGTCGATCGCGTCGTCGGTCGCGGGGGCGTATTTGTTGACCCCGACGACGACGGTCTCGCCGCGGTCGACGCGCGACTGGGCGGCGGCGGCGGCTTCCTCGATCTGGAGCTTGGGGTAGCCGGTCGCGACCGCGACGGTCATGCCGCCGCGCGCCTCGATGTCCTCGATCATCGCCCAGGCCTTGTCGGCAAGTTCGGCGGTCAGCGCCTCGACGTAGTACGAGCCGCCGAGCGGGTCGACGACGCGGGTGATGCCGGTCTCCTCGGCGAGGACGAGCTGAGTGTTGCGCGCGATCCGGGCGGAGAAGTCGGTCGGCAGCGCGATCGCCTCGTCGAGCGCGTTGGTGTGGAGCGACTGGGTCCCGCCGAACACCGCCGCCATCGCCTCGACGGTGGTGCGGATGACGTTGTTGTACGGGTCGCGCTCGGTCAGCGAGACGCCGCTCGTCTGGCAATGCGTCCGCAACATCAGCGACTTGGGGTCCTTCGCGCCGAACCCGGCCATAATCTTCGCCCAGAGCGTCCGCGCGGCGCGAAGCTTCGCCACCTCCATGAAGAAGTTCATGCCGATGGCGAAGAAGAAGCTCAGCCGGGGGGCGAAGGCGTCGACGTCGAGGCCGCGGGCCTGGGCGGCGCGGACATATTCCATGCCGTCGGCGAGGGTGAAGGCGAGCTCCTGCAGCTGCGTCGCGCCGGCTTCCTGCATGTGATAGCCGCTGATCGAGATCGAGTTGAACCGCGGCATGTGTTCGGCCGTATAAGCGATGATGTCGGCGACGATCCGCATCGACGGCGCGGGCGGATAGACATAGGTGTTGCGGACCATGAACTCCTTGAGGATGTCGTTCTGGATCGTCCCCTCGAGGAGGTCGGGGGCAACCCCCTGCTCCTCGGCGGCGACGATGTAGAAGGCGAGGCAGGGAATGACCGCGCCGTTCATCGTCATCGACACGCTCATTTTGTCGAGCGGGATGCCGTCGAACAGGATCTTCATGTCCTCGACCGAGTCGATCGCGACGCCCGCCTTGCCGACGTCGCCGGCGACGCGCGGATGATCGCTGTCGTAGCCGCGGTGGGTCGCGAGGTCGAAGGCGACCGACAGGCCCTTCTGCCCGGCGGCGAGGTTGCGCTGGTAGAAGGCGTTCGACGCCTTGGCGGTCGAGAAGCCCGCATACTGGCGGATCGTCCACGGGCGCCCGGCGTACATCGTCGCCTTCACCCCCCGGGTGAACGGCGCGAAGCCGGGCAGGCCGGGGTCGATCCCGTCGATATCGGCGGCGGTATAGAGCGGCTTGACGGTGATCCCCTCGGGCGTCGCCCAGTCGAGATCGCGGTCCTTGACCTCTTTCGCGGCGAGCGCCGCCCAGTCGTCGATCGATTTGGTCATGATCCGTGTCTCCCCGGCCTTACTACACCAGGCCCGACCCCGCCGTCGAAGCGTTATCGCTTGACGATCCGTTCAACTGGCATTCAGGATGGTGATAGGTCACAGGGGTATTTGTGAACGAAGTCCGCGATCTCGACTCGATGCAACCGGCGCTGCGGGCGCTGCGCTACCCGGTGCTTCGTCCCTATCTCGAGCCGGCGAACCCGCAGGCCGACACGCCGGAGATGGCGGCCGGTCGCGCGCTGCTGATGACCGGCTGGGAGCGGCTGCTGCGCGGCACGATCGAATGCGTCGACGTCCATATGCGCAACGGCTGGATCATCCCCGACATCATTGAGCTGCGCGTCCGCGGCGCGACCGCCGAGGCGTCGACCGTCTATGGCGCGTGGAACCACGCGTTCGCGCTCGACGAGGTGGCGATGGTCCGCTGCGTCGACTTCGGGCGGTTCCGCGACTGAGGCGTTAAGCTTTGCACTGGCAGGCAAGTTTACTTCGTGCCTGATCGGTTCATTTAAGACAGTCAGCTTTGGTTCGTTGAACGGAAGTTGACGAAGTTCACGCGAAGACGGGTATTTTCGCGACGCGCTCCGGGCGAGCCGTTAACTATTTGGCACGACGTTTCGGTCTGCCGGGGGCTGCCGCGCGAAAGTTGACACTTCCGCTTGTGCGCGGTCGTTTTCGCAGGCGACGATCCCGACATTGAGAAAGAGCAAGTCCTGGCGCGCACAGGCCGACTCGACGCCGCTGCCTTAGCCTATCGCGCCGGGTGTAGGACAGCCGCGCCCGCGGCCGATGTCCGCTCGCGGCGTGCTTCGATCGCCCCGGCCATGATGATCGCGCCGAGCATCGCGGGCGCGACCGCCCAGAGCGACCCGCGCGCGGCGAGCGCCGCCGTCCCCGCCCACGCGCCCGCGAGGACGATCTCGCCGAGGCCGATGACGAAAGAGCCCGACTGGCGGCGGCGGAAGGCGGCCCTCGGCTGCGGCCGGCCGAACCACGCCTGGATGAGCGCCGCGGTCAGTGCCGCGACCGACGCCATGACGAGCGTCACCGCCGCCGCCGCCGGGGCGCTGCCGGCGAGCGCCGCCGCCGCGACGACCGCGACGCCGCCCGGGACAAGGCACGCGGCGACGAGCTTGGCGCGCTCGACCGCCGGCGCGGTGACCGGCGCGGCGGCGAGCAGGTCGGGGGCATCCTCGGCGCAGACGACGATCCACGCGAGGCTCGACGCCAGCAGCCCGGCGCATGCGGTCGCGGCGGCGGCGACCCCGGGGGCGTCGATGCCGTCCTCACCGCGCAGCACGAGCACGCCGAGCGGCACCATGTAGACCAGCCGCAGCGCGATCTGGGTGATCAGCTCGGGGTCGCGCGCGATCAGCCGCAGCTCCTTGGCGATGACGACGCGCGCGACGCCGCCGCCGAAGCGAACCGGGCCGCGGCGCACCCGCACCGTCCGCGTTGCGGTATCGCCCGACGCCGCCAGATGCCGCGCGCCGAAGGTTGCCGCCGCCCACGCCGCGATCAGCCCGAGACCGACCATCGCCAGCAGCGGCCCCGCTTCGCCCAGCGCGGCGCGCGCCGGCCAGTCGAGCGGGCTCGGCCAGCGCGTCGTCGCGATCCGCCCGAGGCGATGCGACCAGGCGGGGGAGATGTTTCGCAGCTGCGACAGCAGGAAGATCGAGCCGCCGACCAGCGCCGCGCCGAGCTGGGCGACGGTCCGCGCGCGCCGTGGCCCGATCGTGCTGAACAGCACCCCGATCAGGCCGAGCGCGAGCGCCGTCGCCAGCGTCGCGTCGACGATGACCATGACGACCCCGCCAAGCCAGCGCGGATGGCCGAAGACCGCCGAGGCGATCAGGAACGGCGCGGTGAACAGGACGAACGGCGCGGCGACCGCGACGGCGACCCCGACCGCCTTGACCGCGAGCACCCGCGCCGGCGGCACGGGCGCCGACAGCAGCAGGTCGAGGTCGTGGCGGTCGTGGAAGGTGCGCAGCACCGCGATCGACGCGGTCGAGACCATCAGCGCGAGCAGGCCGAGCAGCGCGATGCCGAGGAAACCGTAGACCTCGGCGAGCAGCCGATCGGGGATCGGCGGCAGATCGCGCAGCGACCAGGCGAGCAGGACCCCGCCGATCGTCGGCACCGTCGCGAGCAGCAGCATCGGCGCGTTGCGCGCGAACCAGCTCGTCCGCGTCCCCGTCCCACGCAACGCAAGGCGCAGTTCGTGGCGCAGCAGCCACGCGAAGCCGCCGGGGGCGAGCGCGGTCATTCGCCGGCCAGGGCGATGAACAGCTCCTCGAGGCTGGCATCGGCGCTACCGCGCATCGTGCGCAGCTCGGCGAGCGTGCCCTCGGCGACCAGCTTGCCGGCGCGGATGATGCCGATGCGGTCGGCGAGGCGCTCGGCGACCTCGAGGATGTGCGTCGTCAGGATCACCGTCCCGCCCGCGGCGACGCGCGCGACGAGCAGGTCCTTGACCTGCCGCGCCGCGCCGGCG
>CAXTPH010000132.1:0-7239 GCA_964245955.1 uncultured Sphingomonadaceae bacterium
GCGCAGGCCGAGGCCCCGCCCGCCGACGCGGTTCCGGTCCCGCGCGAAGCGCGGAAGCATTAGCGATGCCGCGCGGAGCGAAGCCGTGAACGCGCCGTATCGCCTGCTCGGTCCGGCCGACCGGGTGCGCTGGTGGCAGGCGCAGGTCGAGCGCGTCGTCCCGGCGATCGTCACGCTCGTCCTCGTCGCCGGCATGACGGTGCCGGTGTTCGCCAGCCTCCCGGTCCTCCCCCACCTCGGCGTCCTCGGCGTCTTCGTCTGGGCGACCTTCCAGCCGGGGCTGATGCCGCCGTGGCTCGCGTTCATCGTCGGCGCGGTGTGCGATATCCTGTTCGGGCTGCCGCTCGGGGTCAACGCGACGCTGCTGCCGGCGGTGGCGCTGTTCGTCCGGCTGGTCGAGGCGCGGTACGGCACCCACAGCTACGGCTTCGACTGGCTGCTCGCCGCCGGCGTCATCGTCGCCTTCGAACTGGGCCAGTGGTGGCTGCTGCTGCTGGCGGGGACGAACGGGCCGCTGTCGCCGCTGCTCGTCCAGGCGGCGACGACGATCCTCGCCTATCCGGCGATCGTCCTGCTGTTCGCCTCGATCCAGCGGCGGCTGCAGGCGGCGCGCTGATGGCGGGCCGGTTCAACGGTCCGGCGGCGGGCGATCAGCAGTTCAGCCGCCGCGCGTTCGTCGTCGGTGCGGGCATGGGCGCGGTCGGGCTGACGCTCGCGGCGCGCATGGCGTATCTGTCGATCTGGCAGGGCGAGAAATACGCGCTGCTCGCCGAGGGCAACCGCGTCTCGCTCCGCCTGATCCCGCCGCGGCGCGGCTGGATCGTCGACCGCGACGGCAAGCCGCTCGCGCTCAACCAGCCCGACTACCGGCTCGAGCTGATCCCCGAAGCGGTGACCGACCTCGAGGCGACGCTCGCCGCGGTCGGCAAGGTCCTGCCGCTGACGCCCGAGGAGCTCGACCGTATCCGCGGCGACGTCGCGCGCCAGCCGAAGTACATGCCGGTCGAGATCGCGCACGGCTTAAGCTGGCCGACCTTCGCCGCGATCAACGTCAACCTGCCCGACCTGCCCGGGGTCCAGCCGCTCCCCGGTTTCCTGCGCGTCTACCCGGGCGGCGACGCCTTCGCGCATCTGCTCGGCTATGTCGGCACGCCGACGCCCGAGCAGTTCGCGGTGACGCACGATCCGCTGCTGATCTTCCCCGGCTACAAGATTGGCAAGGACGGCATCGAGCGCCGCGCCGACGCCCGCCTCCGCGGCACCGCCGGCGCGCGCCGGGTCGAGGTCAACGCCCGCGGCCGCGTCATCCGCGACCTCGACACCCGCGCCGACCTGCCCGGCAAGACGCTGCGGCTGACGATCGACCGCGACCTGCAAAGCTATGCCGCGCGCCGCCTGACCGACAATTCGGCGAGCGTCGTCGTGATGGACTGCGCGACCGGCGACGTGCTGTGCATGGTGTCGATGCCGGCGTACGACCCCAACGCCTTCTCGACCCGCGTCACCGCCAAATTATGGGCGGAATTGCAAGCCGACGACCACCACCCGCTGATCAACAAGTGCGCACAGGGCCTGTACCCGCCGGGGTCGACCTTCAAGACGATGACCGCGCTCGCCGTCCTCGGCAGTGGCATCGCGGCCGAACAGGCGACCGTGTGCACCGGCACCTACCGGCTCGGCAACGCCGCATGGCATTGCTGGTCGCACCGCGGCCACGGCCGGATCGACCTGCACCGCGCGATTCCGCAGAGCTGCGACGTCTATTTCTACACTTTCGGCCGCGCCATCGGGATCGACGCGATCGCCGCGACCGCGAGGAAGTTCGGGCTCGGCACCAAGTTCGACCTGCCGCTGCCCGGCCAGTCGGCGGGGATCGTCCCCGACACCGCGTGGAAGCTCGCGCGCTATCACAAGCCATGGGGGGTCGGCGAGACGCTCAATGCCGCGATCGGCCAGGGCTATATCATTGCCAACCCGCTCCAGCTCGCGGTGATGGCGGCGCGGCTGGCGAGCGGCAATGCGGTCGAGCCACGGCTGTTCAAGGACGACCCGGCGACGCCCCCGCCCCCGATGGATATTCCGCCCGAACATCTCGCGATCGTCCGCGCCGGCATGACCGCGGTGATCAACGGCGGCGGCTCGGGCAAGACCGCGCGGCTGATGGTCGAGGGCGTGCAGATGGCGGGCAAGACCGGATCGGCGCAGGTCCGCGCGATCTCGAAGGCCGACCGCGCCGCCGGGCGGACCAAGAGCGAGCGCCTGCCGTGGAAATACCGCGACCACGGCCTGTTCGTCGCCTTCGCCCCCGCCGATGCGCCGAAATACGCGATCAGCGTCGTCCTCGAACACGGCAATCACGGCGCCGCCGCCGGCGTCATCGCGCGCGACGTCATGACCTATTTGTTCGAACCCGAACGGGCGATGGCGACGCTCGCCCCGCTCGAGCGCGCGTTCGAGGCGAAGAAGGCCGCCGCGCTCGCCGCCGCCGAGGCCGCCGCCAAGGCAGCGGCGATGCCGGTCGACGCAGCCGCGGTCGCCGCGAGCCTGACCCCCGACGCGGACAAGACCGACGAGCCGGTCGATTGAAGATCCTCCCCGCTGCGCGGGGAGGATCGGTGTAGGATTTCAACAATTTAGTTGACTATTTATAACCAAGTGAGTTATACACTTTTAATGATCGCGGCCCCCTCCCGTCACGCCGGAATTGCTTGCCAAGGTGCGAGGCGGGACGCGATTTACGCGTCCGAAAACGTCAACTCTGTCAACTTAAGCCCGATCCCCGCATGCTGAACGGCCCATGGGGCGCGCGCCTCCGCGAGCTGCCCTGGGTGGTGATCGCGGCGATCGTCGCGGTCGGCGGCTTCGGCCTCGTCGTGCTGTATTCGGCCGCCGGCGGCAGTTTCCAGCCGTGGGCGCTCAAGCAGGGCATCCGCTTCGCCGTCCTGCTCGTGGCGATGCTCGGCCTGTCGCGGGTGCCGGTCGAAGTCTGGCTGAAATGGGCGTACCCGCTCTACGGCGCGGTCATGCTCGGGCTGATCGGCGTCGAGGCGCTCGGCGGGATCAGCGGCGGCAGCCGGCGCTGGCTCGATGTCGGGCTGATCCGGCTGCAGCCGTCGGAATTCATGAAGATCGCGATCATCCTCGCGCTCGCCCGCTTCTACCATTATGTCCCGCGCCAATATGCCGGCAAGCTGGTCACGCTCGGCCCCCCGCTGGTCCTGATCGCGATGCCTGCCGCGCTCGTCATGCTCCAGCCCGACCTCGGCACCGCGCTCGCGATCGCCTTCGGCGGGGTGGTGATGATGTTCCTCGCCGGCGTGTCGGTGTGGCTGTTCCTCGGCGCGGGTGCGGCAGTGGGCGCGGCGCTGCCGGTGGTCTGGTCGCTGATGCACGATTATCAGCGCAAGCGGGTGCTGATCTTCCTCGACCCCGCGAGCGACCCGCTCGGCGCGGGCTACCACATCACCCAGTCGAAGATCGCGATCGGCAGCGGCGGGATCTTTGGCAAGGGGTTCCTGCACGGCACCCAGAGCCACCTCGACTATCTGCCCGAACTCCACACCGACTTCATCTTCGCCACGATGGCGGAGGAATGGGGCTTGGCCGGCGGGCTGTTCATCCTCGCCGGCTTCGGCGTCATCCTCGTCTGGGCGGTCGGCGTCGCGCTGTCGGCGCGTGCGCCGTTCGCACGGCTGGCGGCGATGGGGCTGGCGGTGACATTGTTCTTCTACCTCGCGATCAACATGATGATGGTGACCGGGCTGGCGCCCGTCGTCGGCATCCCGCTGCCGCTGGTCAGCTTCGGCGGCTCGGCGATGATGACCGTGCTGATCCTGCTCGGCATCGTCATGAGCGTCGCCCGCAGCAAGGACGCAGCGCTGACGCGCTAGACAAGCCCGAACCCCGGTGCTATCCGCCCCCCTCGCTCGAACGATACGGGCGCGACGGACGCATAGCTCAGTTGGTAGAGCAGCTGACTCTTAATCAGCGGGTCCCTGGTTCGAACCCAGGTGCGTCCACCATTTTCGCCACCTCTGCCGCTGTTATTTGTGCACTAATTAATCAGCGTCGTGGCTTTTTCCACTGCTTCTCCCACACTCTTGGAATTCATAGTGTTCAGTTGTGCTCCGAGAGACTTGCCGCCGTGCATTCGATAAAGCCCGTTAAGCATTGCAGGAAATTTACGGCGTCACCGATCGATGACGAAGTCGAGAAGTGATGCCAAATCCTGCCGCTCGCGATTATCGAATGTCCCGTGGATATGCCGAAACCATTCTGCGCTATCCTGAGTTGATACAGCGAAGGCACTCGGGGTTGTAGACGATGACGGTGATGTTAAGCGACGATTGGGGGCCTTATGCCGGACCACAAGATGCAGCCGCCTCGCTCGGCCTATTGGTCGACCGGGCTTGCGGTAACAGTGTGGGTATCGCCTGGGCGGCGCGAGGTGCACTTCACCCACTGCGCGCGCCGCGACGCGATGGCGATGGTATCGGCGTCGTCGCGATGTTCGAGTGGGTTTCGTCCCCGCCGCCGCCGCCCAAGCCGCCGTCAGGCTGGCGTGCCACCTTACGCTCCTGGCTCCACCAATATTTTGAGGCCCAGTATCAGGCAAATATGGCCGAGGCCCAGGCAAACCTCGCGCTGGGCCGGGTGATTTCGCAGGGTGTAGGTACCTTGTTGCGTCACCATGCCGACGATGCGGCAGGCGTCGCCATCGACGTCATCGGCATTGCAGTTTTCATATTGCTGATACCGAGCGGCGTTTCAGAGATTGCACTTGCTGGTGCGATAGGCGGCAGTGTCTTGTTGTACACCGACGGCAAGGCCTTCGCGATGGAGATGGGCGGCGACGACGAAGGCGCGGAAAAATTTAAGAAAAAGACGGAGTCGCTGCGGTTCGTCGCGACGCTCATCACCTTGCCCGACTTGTTTTATGGTGGGTATAAGGTGATCAAGGAAATGCGCGAGATCAACGAGTTGGCCACGGCCGATCGCGTTACTGGTACGGCGGCCGGTAACCTAGCGCGGCGTACGGCGAACGCACAGCGTGCCGAGCGTTATATGCAGATTGTCGAACGGGCAAATCTCAGAGCCCAGGTCCGTAGCGAGCAGTTAACTGCTATGCTGCGTCTTGAACTCCGTCCACGCCCTGCAGCGATGGCCGGCGTCGGACTGTTTGTCCGCGAGGAGATTCTGAACGACGAGTCGTTGATGCATCAACTTGTCCGTCGCCTCCAACTGACCTGTG
Source organism: uncultured Sphingomonadaceae bacterium (assembly GCA_964245955.1). GTDB lineage: Bacteria > Pseudomonadota > Alphaproteobacteria > Sphingomonadales > Sphingomonadaceae > Polymorphobacter_B. The sequence continues at coordinate 5,252 of CAXTPH010000132.1, forward strand.
TCGCGGTACACAATTGATCGTAGCAATCCATGACAATGGAGCATATCGTCGATGAATAAGGCCTATGCAACAAGTCTTGGCTTCGGCCTCGTCGGCATCGTGTTCGTCACAATTCTTTTCAACTCATTTCGGCTGGCGTCGAGCGGTCGGGACGCTACCGATAGTCTGAACGGTTCAGCAATCTACGCTCTCGTGCTTGCAGCTGTTCTGGGATATAGCGCACGTCTAATATTTATAGCTAGCGTGCCGCAATCGATTAAGACGTTGATTAGGGGCGTATTGTCCTTAGTCATGGTCGCCGTCATGGTGGCGACAGCGGTGGGGTACGCGCTATTGGTATCGGGCGACAAGATCGATGGGTTCACGCTCGGCTTCGCGACCTTATCATCGCTAAGCGCCGGCCTGTGGCTAATACGATATAATCAACCTGTCGTGATCTGACCCGCCTGACGAAAAGACCACACGAACACTTGCTCAAGACGTTGATTGATTGGACTTTCCCCTCGACATCCTTCGACGGCAGCCCGATTCATTTTCGGCCATATGTCCCGGGCGCATATCGATTTAAGGTAAAAGACTAGCCTATTTCAAACGGGCTTGGATGCCGTGAAACAAGAACCTGGCGGAGGGTGCGTCCACCATATCCATTATTTATCTACGTCATTGCGACTGGACGTCGCTTTAGACGAGCCGGCTTTGCTTGACCGCCGCGGCGATGAAGCTTGCGAACAGCGGGTGTGGCTCGAACGGCTTCGACTTGAGCTCGGGGTGGAACTGGACGCCGACGAACCACGGGTGGTCGGGGCGTTCGACGATTTCGGGCAATAGCCCGTCGGGCGACATGCCGCTGAACAGCAGGCCGCCGGCCTCGAGCGGCGCGCGGTAATGGACGTTGACCTCGTAGCGGTGGCGGTGGCGTTCGGCGATGGCCGTCGCGCCGTACGCGCTTGCCGAGACGCTGTTGCCGCTGAGCGTTGCCGGGTAGCTGCCGAGCCGCATCGTGCCGCCGAGGTCGCCGCCCGCGGCGCGGGTTTCGAGGCCGGTCGCGCTCATCCATTCGGTGATCAGGCCGACGACGGGCTCGGGGGTCGGGCCGAATTCGGACGAGCCGGCCAAAGCGAAGCCGGCGGTGCGCGCGCCCTCGATGCACGCCATCTGCATGCCGAGGCAGATGCCGAAGAACGGCACCTCGCGCGTGCGGGCGAAGCGGACGCTCGCGATCATCCCCTCGGTGCCGCGCTCGCCGAAGCCGCCGGGGACGAGGATGCCGTGCATCGGTTCGAGCTCGGCGGCGATGTCGGCCGCCTCGTGCTCGAACAGCTCGCCCTCGATCCAGCGGATGTTGACCTTGACCCGGTTGGCGATGCCGCCGTGGACGAGCGCCTCGGTCAGCGACTTGTACGCGTCCTTCAGCCCCATGTACTTGCCGACGACGCCGATCGTCACCTCGCCCTCGGGGTGACGCAGCCGCTCCATGATCGCGGTCCAGCGGTCGAGGTCGGGAACCGCGGCATCGGCCATGCCGAACGCGGCAAGGACTTGCTCGTCGAGGCCCGCGCGGTGGTACTGGAGCGGCACCGAATAAATCGAGTCGGCGTCGAGTGCGGGGATCACCGCTTCCTTGGGGACGTTGCAGAACAGCGCGATCTTGGCGCGATCGCTGTCGGGCAGCGGGTGCTCGGAGCGGCAGACGAGGACGTGCGGCTGGATGCCGATGCCGCGGAGCTCGGCGACGCTGTGCTGCGTCGGCTTGGTCTTGAGCTCGCCCGCCGCCGACAGGTACGGGATCAGCGTGCAATGGATATAGATCGCCTGGCCGCGGCCGAGGTCGTTGCCGACCTGGCGGATCGCCTCGAGAAACGGGAGCGACTCGATGTCGCCGACGGTGCCGCCGATCTCGCACAGGACGAAATCGAGGTCGCCGGTCTCGGCGAGCGCGAACGCCTTGATCGCGTCGGTGACGTGCGGGATGACCTGCACCGTCGCGC